>JAITOI010000016.1 GCA_031289995.1 Prevotellaceae bacterium
TCCCCCCCCCCATAAGACTATTTAACAAAACCTGCCCTTCATTGCAGCCGCTGTTGCGGTAAAAATCGGGGGTGGAGGTGGCGAGCTGTGGGCGAGCTATCGTGGAGCAAATGCGAGCTGTCGTGGAGTTGGTGCGAGCTTGCAGTAGCGGCAACAGAATATAAACACCGGTGCGATTTATTTCGCATCGGCCTGCTGCAAATTTGGTGAGATTTGCGAGCGTTGAGACTCTACTTTCTGCTGTCTTTGCTACCATTTTCTTTGACCTTGAACAGCACCGCAAGCGCAGGTGAACAATTTTTTAGTGTGCGCCATTTCGGTTGTTTTGAGGCGGCAAAGGTAGGGCAAATATTTGGACTGTGCAAGTCTTTTTTGTAAAAAAATCGTGTTGGGGGAAAACTTTTTTTGGGAAGAGGCGTTTTATATGTTTAGGGTGGCGTTATTATTGCCTAAATATTTTTTTTGAGGCGCTATCCATAGCGCCGTCATGGATAGCGCCTCAAAAAAAGATTTACCCTCCTCCCCCAGCAATGAATTTTAAATCTCAAATCTCAAATCCCAAATCTCAAACAAAACCCATACCGATAATCCCTCGCCGGAATTTGGTACTCCTCCAGCGGCGCGGACACCTCGCTCCATGTATCATTGCCGCCGACGCCCATTTGCTGCAGGTCGATGTTGAGAATAAGGTAGCCAGCTTCGCGCAGCTCGTTGGTGTGGCGGGCGCGGTTGATTTCGGCCTCCGTCCACGGCCACACGCTCACGCTAAGCAGGCTGTCGGCCTCGACACGCAGGCCGCCGCCGCTGTTACCGTGCAGCGCGAGCCAGCGCAGGTCGGTACGGTTGCCGCACTCCTGCGGGTACACGTACTGCTCGGTAAATTTTTTCAGCGGCAGCGCGTAGATGGCGGCATGGGCGCCGAAGCGACGGTCAACGTAATTTTCGTGCGGCCCGCGACCGTACCACTCGATGCTGTCGTAGCTGCGCTCCACGCCGCACTGCAGGCCGATGCGGGGAATGTTGGGCAGGCTGTCGGCGAGCACGCGCAGCGCGAAGTCCACCTTCACTGCGCCGTCGGCGTGGACAGTGTAGCTCACCGCAAGCCTTGCGCTGTCGCCAATTAGCGAGTACTCGCTGCTGATGTTGGCTGCGCCGTTGTGCTGGCTGGTGCTCATTTTTTGCAGCTGCAAATTCGGCTCGTACCAGGCCTTCAGCTTGCGTGCGGGCTTCCAACCTCGGCGGTCGTTGTCGGTGTGGGGGCGCGAAAAGTGGGGCAGCATGGGCGCAAAAATTTGTTCCTTGCCGCGCCAAATGTACGAGCTCAACGCGCCGTTTTTCTTGTCAAACTTCAGCGCAAAATCCTTGCCTTGTAGCGTGTGTGCGCTGTCGTTTTCGCGTAGCTGAAGGCTGCCAGAAGTTGAGATTTGAGATTTGCGATTTGTGATTTTTACGGGCGTTAGCGCCAGCTGATTTTGCGCCACCTCGTGCCCTTTTTTTGCCCAAGCCTCGTCGCGCGACAGCACAAAGTGGATGTCGAGCAGGTACTCGCAGTCGGGCGCCAGCCTTGCGTTTGCCAAATAATTTGCGAGGCTGATGGTGGTGTCTTTGCCTGCGGCGAGCGCAATTTTCGGCAAGTTTTTTTTCAAAATAGCTCGTCCATTTTCGCGCAGCTGAATGTAGGCATCGTAGTCGGCAAGCGACTTTGCGGCGTGCCTGTTGGTGATTTTTAGCAGGCGTTTTTCGGCGTTCACCAGCACGCATTCTGCCGGCTGGTAGACGTGCTTGCACTCGTAGATGGCGGCTTTGGGTTGCCCGTCGGCAGCCACAATTCCGTTGATGCAGAAGTTGGCGTTGTGCAGCTTTTCGCCGAAGTCGCCGCCGTAGGCAAAGAACTCCACGCCTGCGCTGTCGCGCTTGAGCAGGCCTTGGTCTTTGAAGTCCCACACGTGCCCTCCGATGACGCGGCGCGTGCTGCGAAATTTATCCCACAGCTCCTTCATGTTGCCGGTCGAGTTGCCCATCGAGTGCGCGTACTCCACAAACAGCACGGGTCGGTTGTCGCCCGCTTGGTTGGCGATGAGCTCCACCGAAAACAGCGCGGGGTAAAATCGGCTCACGATGTCCACGTAGTACTGGTCAACCGGCACGGCTGTTCGGCGGTAGTGCACCTTGGGGTAGCTGGGGTGTGCGGGATCAACGTATCCCTCCACGCGGTGGTTGCCCTGCGCAGGCTCGTAGTGCACGGGGCGCGTGATGTCGAAGTCGTGCACCCACTCGGCTGCTGCCGCAAAGTTGGGGCCTCGTCCCGACTCGTTTCCGAGGCTCCAGATGATGACGCTGGGATGATTTTTGTCGCGCTCCACCATCCGAATCACGCGCTCCACATGCGCCGCCATCCACTGCGGATCGTTTGCCAGCCTGCCTCCCAGGCCGTGCGATTCGATGTTGGCCTCGTCCAGCACGAGGATGCCGTAGCGGTCGCAGAGCTCGTAAAAGTAGGGGTCGTTGGGGTAGTGCGAGGTGCGAATGCTGTTGAAGTTGAACTGCTTTATCTGGCGCAGGTCGCGCTCTATGTCCTCGCGCGACAGAGCCTTTCCCTTCACCGGATGGTGGTCGTGGCGATTCACGCCGTAGAGGTAGGTGAGGCGGCCGTTGAGCAGCATTTTGCCGGTGGATTTGTCGAACTCAACTTTGCGAAAACCCAGGCGGCAGCTCTTGGCTTCGAGCAAATTTCCGCGCCCATCTTTTAGCGACAGCACGAGCGTGTAAAGGTTTGGCGCCTCGTCGCTCCACAGCAGCGGATTTCGTACGCTGTCCTCCAGCAGCCCCAGCTTGGGCGCGTCGAGGCGCGGGTACACCTCCTCGATGATAGACGCCGCGCTGCGCTCGAGCGGTTGGGCAAAAACGGGACGCCCGTTTGCATCGTACAGCTGGGCGCTCACAGCGTAGTCGCTGTCGGCAACCACCGCGCCGGTGAGGTTGTCGATGCGGGGACGAATGCTCAGCGTTGCGCTGCCAAAATCCTTGCCCAGCTTGGCCTGCCAGCGGAAGTCGCCGATGCGAATTTTGGGTTCGGCCAGCAGCAGCACCTCGCGCTGAATGCCGCTGAGCCGCCAGTGGTCTTGGTCTTCGAGGTACGAGCCGTCGCTCCAGCGGATGACCTGCACCGACACGATGTTTTCGCCCTCGCGCAGGTAGGGCGTGGCGTTGAACTCCGAGGGCAAAAAGCTGTCCTCGCCGTAGCCCACAAACTGCCCGTTGAGCCACACCTTGAAGGCCGATGCCACGCCGCCAAAGTGCAGCGTGATGTTCATATTTTTCCATGCGGCAGGCAGCGCAAACGCCCGCTGGTACGAGCCTACAGCGTTGTAGTCCTTCGGCACGTAGGGCGGCACCACAGGGCGAAACGGGTAGACCGAAGCCTTGTAGATGGGCATGTCGTAGCCCTTCAGCTCCCAGCTGCTCGGCACCTCAATGGTGCCCCAACCGCTCACACGGCTGAGGTAAAAATCCTGCGGCGCGTCGGCGGGTTTGAGCGCGATGCGGAAGTCCCACTCGCCGCAGAGCGAGAGCCAGCGCGGGCTGCTGTCGCGGTTGCACGAGAGCGCATTTTTTTCGGAGGCAAACGAGTAGGCTGTAGCCCGCGCCGCCTCTCGGTTGATGGCGTTCACGGCGGGGTCTTCCCAAGGCTCGGCGCAGCACACGGCGGGTGCAGGTGGAGCGCCGCCAGCCTTTTCGCCGGTTACGAGCTGAGCGTGGGAGTAGGCGGCAAGCAGCATCAGAGCCGAAGCCAGAAGGTAGCGATGGTGGGTCATAAACGTTGCGGGTGTTGAGTTTCGTGGCGGCAAATGTACGATTTTTTTGTGTGGAGAATGGCGAATGTAGCCCAGGGTAACCGCATCAAAATTTAAGTTTTTTTCCCAGCTGCTTGCACAATCCAAAAACAAGTGCTACCTTTGCGCCGTCGGCTCGGCGACGTAAAAAAACCGTTAGCCTCGCATTTGGCTATGGAACGCCAACCTCCGCAAAGAGGCAGACGATGGGCGAGGGGGGAAGCTTTACCTGTAAAAAGTAAGCAAAAAGCGGCTTGATAGCCGCTTTTTTTAATTCAACTTGATGGCCAACCAATGTTTATGGAAAACTCGCTGTTTGTTGATGTCATACCAGTGGCCGTGGTAGCGGAGCAGTAGCGTTGATTTTTTGTTCCACCCTTTTCTAATGCCGTCAATCAAGCTCATTTTACTTATGTTGCCAACAATGTCCAACACCACCACTGGCGCTTGCCCGCTACCGCTTGCAATGTGCGAGGCAACGGTTTCTGCCGATGGATTGTCCGAGGTTTTCAAATCAACTTTGCTCTGCTTGAAGGTCTTTTTATCGTAGATGTAGCAGTCGTTTTTTCGCCTGCTTGCATCGCCCTGCATCGCTTTGATGGCCTTGATTTGACCAGCTCCGGGAAAGACCACATAGTAGCCTGCTGTGCTCAACTTTTTTGCCGTTTGCTTTTCAGCTTCGCTACACTCTGCGCCGAGCATAAAAAACACGTCGCCATCCCGAACATATTTTTCGTGCACCAGCACCTGCTCGAAGGCGATTTTTCGTAGCTGTGGCGCAACTTTGAGGCGCATAAAATCAACGAGCGCAAGTAGCGAATTTATGCCCATTGGGTCTGCAAAAATTCCGCTTGCAGCCCAGGGTGAAGGCTTGTCTTTGCCAATCACAGCCTCGCTTTGCGAAGGTGCCGATGTGTTTTCTGATGGTGCCATTGCGCCGCAAAGGTAGTGTTTTTTGCGTTGTACGACGTTCGCAACTTTTGCCAAGGTGACCACACCAAAATTTAAGCATTTTTGATGCGGTTGCCATGGAATGTAGCCACCACCATCTTCCATTCATCAATTTTTTGCGTACCTTTGCCGCGT
>JAITOI010000025.1 GCA_031289995.1 Prevotellaceae bacterium
AGCTCACCAAAACCATTCGCTACTTTGGCGGCGACACCACGCCGGTAGTGGCCAATGCCCAGGTGTTCATCAACGACGAGCAGCTCACCTTCAACGCCGAGCAGGGCGCCTACCTCACCAGTTCCAACTTTTTTATTGCCGCAGGAAACACCTACAAGCTGCGCATACTCTACGATGGCGAGGAGTACCTCGCCGAGGAGCTCGCATCAAGCCCCATCTACCTGCTGCCAGAAATACGCCTCATCCCCATCAACCTCGAAGGCGACACCACCCGCTACGTGCCGCCAATGGTGTGTGCCGGCGTCCTCTACCGCGATAATATAAACAACAACTACATGCGCATCATGGAGTACTACAACGGCGTGAAGCGGCAAGAAAAAATTACGCAGTACAGCGTATCCTACGTGCCCTACGGCATCGGAAACTTCGTACCCGCCTCGTCGTTTGCGGTGGTTGGACGCGGGTCGTTCAAGCTCGAAGGCCGCGAGGATTCCACCTACTACTGCCCCTTCGACACAATCGGCTTTCGCGTGCACAGCATCAACGAGGCGCAACAGCAGTTCATCGCGTCGGCGCGAACCGAGAGCAACGGCGGCGGCAATCCTATGTTTGGCGGGGCGCCAACCAACGTGGAGTGCAACATCAGCGGCGAAAATGTGCTGGGCTGTTTTGGTGTGGCGGTGGCGAGTTCGATGGTGAACGTGGTGCTGCCCATGAACAAAAAAACGCTCGACCACGACGAGTACCACTACGTTTGCATGCAGGATAGCACGGTGCGAATTCACATCCACAACGAGGGCATTGCCACCTACACATCGGGCGGTAGCACGGGGCTAAAGTATTTCGAGATGGAGCAGATAACGCCCGCCGCCAAAGGCTTTCGCACGCTCGACGGGCGGCAATTTCGCATGGTGCACTACGGCCAATTCTACGAGCTGGTTGGCCCTCGCGACACGCTTATGTGGACGCTCGACCGCCGCAGAAGGTGGTAGCTCCTTGCCTAAGCCACCTCCACCAGCACGTTATCTTTTTCGGTGTTGAGCTCAACAGATATTTGCTTGTTGGCGCTGCTATCGCGGCCAATAATAGCCTCCGAAATGTTGTCCTCGAGGTAGCGCTGAATGGCGCGCTTCAGCGGCCGTGCGCCGAACTCAATATCGTAGCCTTTTTGGGCAATAAATTTTTTGGCCTCCGCCGAAATGTTGATGGAGCAGTGCAGCTTTTCCAGCCGGCTGGTCAGCTCCTTCAGCTCGATGTCGATGATTTGGCAGATGTCATCCTGGCTTAGCGTGTTGAACGTAATCACCTCGTCAACGCGGTTGAGAAATTCGGGCGTGAACGTCTTTTTCAGCGCCTTTTGGATGATGCCCTTGGTCTTATCGTTCACCTCCGCAGCGCTTGGCTCGCCTGCAAATCCGATGCCTCGGCCAAAGTCTTTCACCTCGCGCGAGCCGATGTTGGAGGAGATGATGATGATGGTATTTTTGAAGTCCACTTTGCGCCCAAGGCTGTCGGTGAGCACACCCTCGTCGAGCACCTGCAGCAGGATGTTGAACACGTCGGGATGCGCCTTCTCAATTTCGTCGAGCAGCACCACGGAGTAGGGTTTGCGGCGCACCTTTTCGGTGAGCAATCCGCCCTCCTCGTAGCCCACGTATCCGGGAGGAGCGCCCACCAAACGGCTCACCGAAAATTTTTCCATGTACTCGCTCATGTCAATGCGGATAAGGTTGTCCGCGGTGTCGAATAGGTACTTCGCCAGCACCTTTGCCAGCAAGGTTTTTCCCACACCTGTGGGGCCTAAAAATATGAACGAGCCAATCGGCTTGTTGGGGTCTTTTAATCCCACGCGGTTGCGCTGTATGGCTTTCACCACTTTTTCTACCGCCTCGTTTTGGCCAATCACGCTGTCGCGAATGGTATCGCCCATCGTCAGCAGGCGCTGTCCCTCGCCTTGCGCCACGCGCTGCACGGGCACGTTGGTCATCATCGCCACCACCTCGGCAACCTTGTCTTCGTCCACTATCTGGCGATTTTTGTTGAGCTTGTTTTGCCACTTCGCTTTGGTCGCTTCGAGCTGCTCGTTCAGCACGCGCTCGTCGTCGCGAAACGCAGCCGCCTCCTCGAATTTCTGCGCCTCAACAGCGTCCTTTTTTTTCTGGATAATTTCGTTTAGCTGGTTCTCCATCTCCGTGATTTTGTCGGGAACCGAAATGTTTGTCAGGTGCACGCGCGAGCCTGCTTCGTCGAGCGCATCCACCGCCTTGTCGGGCAGGTGGCGCTCCGAAACGTAGCGCTGCGTAAGCGTTACGCACGCGCGAATGGCTTCGGGCGTGTAGCTCACGTTGTGGTGGCTCTCGTATTTTTCCTTGATGTTGTTCAAAATTTCTATCGTCTCTTCCACCGACGTTGGCTCCACCATGATGCGCTGAAAGCGACGCTCCAGCGCGCCGTCGTGCTCAATGTACTCGCGGTATTCGTTGAGCGTGGTGGCGCCAACGCACTGCACCTCGCCCCGCGCCAGCGCTGGCTTCAGCATGTTCGCGGCGTCCAGCGAACCCGACGCGCTTCCCGCGCCGATGAGGGTGTGAATCTCGTCCACAAAAAGGATGATGTTCGCATTTTTTTGCAGCTCGTTGAGGATAGATTTCATGCGCTCTTCGAACTGCCCGCGGTACTTGGTGCCCGCCACCACCGCGCCAATGTCGAGCGTTATCACGCGCTTGTCGAACAGCACGCACGACACCTGCCGGTTGGCAATGCGGATGGCCAGCCCCTCCACGATGGCGCTCTTGCCAACGCCCGGCTCGCCTATCAAAATCGGGTTATTTTTTTTGCGGCGGCTCAGTATTTGCGCCAGCCGGTCAATCTCTTTTTCGCGCCCCACCACCGGGTCGAGCAGCTTCTTTTCGGCTGCCGCCGTCAGGTCAACGCCGTAGATGTCGAGCGCAGGCGTGTCCGATTTTCCGCTGCTGGTGTGGTGCTCCTGCGCGGGCTGTGAGCCTGTCGGAGGCTTGCGATAGCTCACGTCCGAGTCGTCATCATCGTCATCGTCATCGTCGGAGCTGTTGTCGAAAACGCTGTTCAGCATATCCTCCGTTTTGCCCGAAAAAACCGTCAGCACGCGGTCGTAATCGATGCCTTGTTTTTGCAGCGTTTGCGTAACGTAGCTGGTGTCGTCTTTGAGGATGGCGAGCAGCAGGTGGATGGTGTCCACCTCGTCGGCCTTGAGCGCAATGGCTTCGAGGTCTTGCATCTTCAGCGCCCGCTCGGCCGACTTGAAAAACGTCAGCTTGTCGGCGTCCTTCACGCTCAAACTTTCCTTTGTGCGCACCTTGCTTTCGAGGGTTCGCCGCAGCTGCTTGAGGTCAACGCCCAGCGCGCTGAGCACGTCTGTGGCCGTGTTGTCGCCGTCGCGCAGAATGCCCAGCATCAGATGTTCCGTGCCCACCGTGGTGTTGCCCAGCCGCACTGCTTCTTCGTAGCTGTAGCCAATGGCATCCTTCAGCTTTTGCGATATGTGTGTTCCCATTTTTTATGGTAAAAATTAGTGTTGCAAATGGATAAAATTTTCCTCCTTCTGCCCAAAAAATTACCTCGTACATCAACAATCGTGCCTTCATTTTTTTTCTGTCAGTCTGTCATTTTTTTTGAGCAAAAACAGCACGAAGGTAGCAATATTCTAACGACATACCCAAACTTGTTAATAAATAATTTCGGGCAGTAGCCTTGCCTAATCCGAAAAAATGTTGTACCTTAGCGGGCTTTTTTGAAAACGATTTGTAACAAATTTTGAAATCAATTATAGGAAAATTATGGAATTTGAAGGCGAAAAAATCATTCCGGTTAGCATCGAGGAGATAATGAAATCGTCGTACATCGACTACTCGATGTCGGTGATTGTGTCGCGCGCGCTTCCGGACGTGCGCGACGGCTTGAAACCCGTGCACCGCCGCGTGCTTTTTGGGATGAACAACATCGGGCTAAGCTCCACGGCGAAGACAAAAAAATCGGCCGAAATTGTGGGCGAGGTGATGGGTAAATATCACCCGCACGGCGACAGCAGCGTTTACAACACGATGGTGCGCATGGCGCAGTGGTGGACGTTGCGCTACATGCTTGTCGAAGGGCAGGGCAACTTCGGCTCGCGCGACGGCGACCCAGTAGCAGCCATGCGCTACACCGAAGCGCGTATGCGAAAGCTCGCGGAGGAAATGATGGACGACCTCGACAAAAACACTGTCGATTTTGTGCCCACCTACGACGACAGCCGCCAGGAACCATCGGTGCTGCCTGCCAAGGTGCCCATGCTGCTGGTCAACGGCGCGTCGGGCATTGCCGTGGGCATGGCTACCAACATGCCACCGCACAACCTCGGCGAGGTGTGCAACGCTGTCTGCGCCTACATCGACAACAACGACATCACGCTCGACGAGCTCATGCAGCACATCAAGGGGCCAGACTTCCCCACGGGTGCTACCATCTACGGCATTCAGGGCATCCGCGAAGCCTACGAAACAGGGCGCGGGCGCGTGGTGATTCGCGCCAAAACCGAAATCGAGGTGAGCGACTCGGGCCGCGAAACCATTGTCATTACCGAGCTGCCATACATGGTTAGCCCCGCCGCGCTGTGCGAGCGAATCGCGCATCTGGCGGAGGAAAAAATCATCGACGGCATCTCGTACGTCAACGACGAATCCGACCGCAACAACACCACCCGCGTCATCATCAAGGTGAGGAAAGAGGCGGTGGCCAACGTGGTGCTCAACCACCTCTTCAAGCACACCGAA
>JAITOI010000091.1 GCA_031289995.1 Prevotellaceae bacterium
TCACCGTCGAGGGCGAGGGCGAAATCATCGGCGACCATAGCATTGGCGCCAACCCACGTGCGGTGGAATTTGGCTCGGCGCCGGTGCTGGTGCGCAGCACGCTCACGCCCGGCCGCATCACGCTCACGGCGCGCGTACTCTTCGAGGGCGAGCACACGCCCAAGCCGGTGAGCATCGCGTGGGAAAGCGTTGCGCCGTCGCGCCTCAGCGTCCACAGCGAAACGCCTTCTGCGGCCAAAGCCACCGCAGGCAACGGCAGCGCCCGCCAGCAGCAGCTTAACGATGCCGAGAGGCAGAGCAACCTGCAGGAGGTAGAGCAGCAGCAAACCACGTTTGGAGAAACGGTGAAGTAGGCATGTAAAAAGCTGCGCAATATGGCACAAAAAAGTCGGCTTAACCTTGCGGGTTAGGCCGACTTTTTATTCCTAAAAATCCCCCTATTTTTTCGCCTGTGCGGTAGCCTTAAATTCGGCGGAACCCAGCCTATCCATTGCGCAGCGGAAGCCGAGGTCTTCGCGCGAAAGGCGCTCGTCGAGGAAGCGGCGCGTGCCCGGGCTAAGGTAGTAGGAGCGGTCAATGAACGAGCCACCTTTGTACACGCGCGAACGCTCGTCAATAAAGCTGGTCATGCTCTCGTGCTTGGCACCTTTGCCCTGGTAGTACATCTTGTTCGAGTTGGCTTGCTCCTCCTTCGCCTCCATATTGGGGTTGATGGCCGAGTACATATCGCCGTCGTGGTAGTTGCGCTCGTCGCCCAGCGCATAGTTGAGGCGGTCAACTGTGCCCACGGTGTCGCGCGTGATGCGGCCCAGGTGGTCTTTGACGGCATGTCCATCTTCGTTTTTCACAATCGAGGTGTAGATGTTACCGCGGAAGGGGCGCTTGTCCTCCACATCCTCAAACGAGAGTGGTCTGTACACGTCGAGCACCCATTCGTTCACGTTGCCGGCCATGCAGTAGAGGCCAAAATCGTTCGGCCAGTACGAGCTCACTGGCTTGGGCAAGGGGGCGCTGTTGTCGGAGTTTCCGGCTACGCCCATAATGTCGCCGCGTCCTTTTTGGAAGTTGGCCAAAGGCCTGCCGCGCTGCTCTCCTTCTACCACTTTGAGGCGGTTGCCTTTCCACGGGTAAACGCCGCGGTCGGGCTGCGAGCCGGTAACGTCGTTGGCAATAGGACCAACAGCTGCGTACTCCCATTCGGCCTCGGTGGGCAGGCGGTACTTGGGTAGCAGGATGCCGTCCTCGTACTTCACGGCGCGGCCATTTTCTTGACGCTTTGTGAGGTCGGGCAAATTCTTCTTCACCTTACCTTCATACTCGCCGAGCACGTATGCGTCGGTGGTGAAGCAGTCGGCATCTTAGTGCTCAAGCACGTTGAACTCAAGCACGCCGGCACGCACCAGCGCCAGCTCGTTTACGCGGTCAGTACGCCACGTGCAGTAGTCCATTGCCTGCAGCCACGAAACGCCCACCACCGGATACTCCGCGTAGGCAGGAAGGCGGAAGTAAAACTCCACCTGCATTTCGTAGTAGCCCAACGGCTTTCTCCACACCAGCGTGTCGGGTAGCGCTGTGCGTAAGGCTTCGGGGTACGAGGTGTAGACGATGGTGAGCCAGTGGAGGTACTCGCGGTAGTCCACGTTGCGCACCTCCGTTTGGTCGAGGTAGTAGGAGTCAACGTTGACGCGACGCGGAGGGTTGTTCCACTTGTTGGGCAACTCCTGCGCCACGCGCCCCATCATAAACGTGCCGCCGGGCACGAATACAAGGCCGGGGCCGGTAGGCTGCTCCAGCATTTCGCGCACCTCAAATGCGCCGTATGTGGGGTCATTGTAGTTCCACCCCGTACTCTTCGAACCGCCCGCTGCGTAGTGGGCTGCGCCTGTGCTGCCGCCACATCCCGCAAAGGCTACGCTCATGGCTACAACGCCACCTGCAATAACGAGTGTCTGCACACTGAATTTCATATCTCCAAAATATTTAGTGTATGTTACTATAAATCAAAAATGTGATTGCTACTTTTCTGCGCACATCAGGCCTCAAAATGACTGCTTATTTTGCAGACTGTCGACAACTTTCCAAAACATTTTCGTTATAAATCGTTAAAAACGGGGAAAATTGTAGTTTTGGGCCTCGCTTTGCCTGAAGTTGCGGTAGGTGGAAGGTGTGGCATATTTCACCCTGAAAGACAAAGCAACTTCGTGTATGTTAGACGAATATGTTGGGTTTGCAGAGGCTGAGCCGTAGCCGAAATGGTAGCTGATGGTGAAAAGGTCGGGCGAGTAGGCTGCGCCGAGGATGAAGAACGATGCGCCATCGAGTGTTTTTCGGTAGTATGCGCCCAGCGAAACCACCCTGTACAGAAAATTTGCACCCGCCGAAAACATCTGAAATTCACCGTGCTTGCAGTACATTACGTTGGGCGAAAGGTAGCTGTTTTTGGTTGAATATGCATTCGACAAACGAATGTTGTAGCCGCCGTGCAGCGTGAACGCGAGCGGGGTGCTGATGGTTTGCCCCGCAAGCACGCCGCTGGGCTGCCCCAACAGGTTGCGCACAGCCAGCCCAACGTACAGCGAGCGATGCGTGAACACGCCGCCCAGCGCCATGTCGAAGCCCACGCGCTGCTCCGAAGCGTAGGCCTCGCTCGCGCTTACCTCGCCGCCGTAGCCGATGTTGTCGGGAAAAATGAAGCGCGATGCGGAGGTTAAAAAAACATCGGCGAGCGCTTGGATTCCGAAGCGCAAAAACGTTTGCTGCGCAAGGCGTAGATTGTAGGCGTAGCTGGCGCCGACGGAGGTTTGCGTCAGCATTCCGCCGCCCTGCATATCGGCCACGGCGCTAATGCCCACGCCACTTTTGAGCTCGTCGAAGTAGTAGTCGGCGTAGAAGGTGCTGGCCATGCTTGGCTCGGCGGATAGCAGCTGGTGCTGGTAGGCGACGCCGATGCGCATGTGGCGCTCGCTACCGGTGTAGGCGGGGTTGAGGGCGAGGGGCGATGAGTAGGGCTGCAAAAACACTACATCCTGCGCCAGCAAAGGGATGCCGAGGCACAGGGCGCAGCTGAATAGGAGCATATTTTTGTGCAACGCAGATTGCTTCATCACCAAAAATTAGGGCGCAAAGATGCAATTTTTTTTTATCTTTGCGGCTTTGAAATTCAAAAAATCATGACAACAAAACGGTTGGTCATCATTCCGACGTTCAACGAAAAGGAGAATGCAGAGGCCATTGTTCGCAAGGTGCTTGGGCTGTCCATGCCTTTCGACATGCTGATTATTGACGACGGTTCGCCCGACGGCACGGCGCAAATCGTAAAGAATTTGCAGCTCGAATTTGGCCATCGGCTGCACCTCGTGGAGCGTGCGGGCAAGCAGGGCTTGGGCACGGCGTACATCACCGGATTCAAGTGGGCGCTGGAGCGCGGCTACGAGCACATCTGCGAAATGGATGCCGATTTTTCGCACAACCCCGACGACCTGCTCCGCCTTTCTGTAGCTTGCGATGACGGCGCCGACCTCGCCATCGGCTCGCGCTACATCACCGGCGTGAACGTGGTCAACTGGCCGATGAAGCGCGTGATGCAGTCGTACTACGGCTCGGCTTACGTGCGAAAAGTGCTCGGCATAAGGGTGCGCGACATGACGGCAGGCTTCAAGTGCTATACGCGCCGAGCGCTTGCTACCATTGACTTTAACCGCATTCGCATGAAGGGCTATGGGTTTCAAATCGAGATGAAATACACGGTGATAAAGCTGGGCTTTAACGTGGTCGAAGTGCCCATCATTTTTGTTGACCGCAAGCTGGGCAGCACCAAGATGAGCGGCGGCATTTTTCGCGAGGCTTTGTGGGGCGTGCTGAAGCTGAAGTTTAGAAAAATCAGGGGTAAAATAAATTAGTGCGATGCTACAGCTATCATCCATCACCAAGTCGTTTGCCGACGGCACGGAGCGCCAAAATGCCGTGCTGCGCGGCCTGACCATGCGCGTGGCACGCGACGAATTTGTTGCGGTGCAGGGCGCATCGGGGTCGGGAAAAACTACGCTACTGTCCATCATCGGCACGCTAATGAGACCCGACAGCGGCTCGTACCTGCTCAACGGAAACGATGTGCTGG
>JAITOI010000111.1 GCA_031289995.1 Prevotellaceae bacterium
ACCGCGTAGGGAGGGCGCACACATAGCTGCGCCCCTACATGCCGCTGCCCAACCCATTGCAAAACCTTATTTTTGCAGGCAACCTTAGTAGCCCACGATGCGTGTGTGGTCTTGCGCACGGAACACAGCCCTCCTTCGTGGCACGACTTACTCCCGTGCGCCATGCAGACGTTGTGCGAGGCGCGATGCGATGCACGATGCGATGCATAATTCGGGCAGCCACCACCACATTCTGCAAGTCCCGAAGGGACGCAATTTTCATAACCGCAGGCAAGCGAAGCGCAGCCTGCGGACAGCAACCCAACGCGCGTCTTGCGCACGGAGCACAGACCTCATTCGTGGCACAAGCTACACCCGTGCGCCATGCAGACGCTACACGCGGAAGCCACGCTACAAGCCGTGTGCAGCATGTTTGCAGCAGCACGTGTAGCGAAAACTTTTGCGCGATTTCCGTAGCGGGGGTGGATAATGTGGGGGCGATGTGGCTTGGAATTGTTGTTGCTCAACCAGCGGAAAAGTCCTGCAGGGACAACACTTGGAGAGGTAGCAAAGTGTCATCTCTGCGGGACTTTGAATCCATTAAATTGATGGCTCGAATTTTGGTGCAGTTGCCCTGACGGAGAGCACAGAGGGCACAGCGCTTACATTGGTTTGCTCTGTGCCTACCGTGACTTTATGGCTCTGTGTTGAATCGGACATCAGCGCAAAGCTCAAGCCCAGAGCGTCGGATAGATTCAAAAATGTGGATAGCTGCATATCCGTTTCACCGCGCTCCAAAAGAGCTACATATTCGCGATTTTTGCCGATGCGGTCGGCGAGCTGCTTTTGCGTAAGGCGCTCGCGCTTGCGTGCCTGCTTCAGGATTTCCATGTAGTACCATGCCTTGGCCTGCGCCTCAAATTGCGTGCGGCTCTCCGTGCCCGGTGCGCCATACTTTGCATCAAAATGCTCGTCAGCACGCCGTAATTTCGATAGCTTTTCGTGGCTTAAATTCATTGCTGTTCCTCCAATCGTTTTACAATTTTTCTTGCTTTCTCAACCTCTTTCTCGTATTGCTGTGTGGACTTTTTCAAAAACGAGTTGAGCAATACCACTTGTGTTGCTTCCATAAAGTTAGGATGGTCGCAAGCTATCAAGATTGTGCGGTGCTCATTTGTGCCAACAGACACGCGCACTTCATAAAAATCGGAGTTCTGAATTTTCTTCACAAATTTTTCGCTCACTACTTTTTGCGTTTGCAAAATTTGCAGAGTGTAGTCGTACTTGTTTTGCGATTTTTCATCCAACGATTGAAAGTAGGCGTCATACTCGTCCGTTTTCAAAGTTACCCGTACCATACCAGAGGTTTTTTAGGCCGCAAAGGTAATCTATTTATCACTCTTGGCAAAATATTTTCAGCACAACGCAATGCCTCCGCACCCCGCCTCATTGTTCATCCTTCCTTGCTCATTATTCATTGTTTTTCGTACCTTTGCTGCCCCTAAAATTCATGTTGTAGTAACCATTTCAAAGCAGTAAAAAAGATGAAGACGATGAAGTTTTTAGTAGTGGCAATGGCGTGTTTGTCCACCGGAAGCGTTTGTGCGCAGCACCACGGACACCAACACCAGAGCCAGGATACGGCAGCCGTGCAGCAGAGCAAGGCGTCGGAAAAAGGCGGTCAAACCCTGACCGTTCAGGGAGCCTGCGGTATGTGCAAAACCCGCATAGAAAAAGCAGCCAAAAGCGTGGACGGCGTTAGCTCCGCTCAGTGGGACAGCAAAACAAAAACGTTGCAGCTCGGCTACGATGCAAGCTACGATGCAAGCAAAATTTCGCTGGACGCCATCAGCAAGG
Organism: Prevotellaceae bacterium; assembly: GCA_031289995.1. The sequence continues at coordinate 1,837 of JAITOI010000111.1, forward strand.
CGGTCGCCAATGTCGGACACGACACGGATGCGTACAAGGCGGATGACAAGGTGTACGCTGCCTTGCCGGGGTGCTGCAAGTATCGGAAATAGGCACATTTTTTTGCGAACATTTTTATGCTTCGGGCGAAAGAAATACTTCCCATTTTGGTCGGTCTGCTGTGCGCTGCGGCGCTGGTCTGGCTGTGCACAACGTTGGTGAGCTGTGCGCGAATAGGGCATCCGGAGGGCGGGCCACGAGACTCGCTGCCGCCTGTGCTGGTGCGCACGCAGCCGCTCAACGGCGAGCTGTACTTCAGCAAAAAGCGCGTGCTGGTTACCTTCAACGAGTACGTGCAGCTCAAGGAGGCCGACAAGCAATTCATCATGTCGCCACCGCCCGCAAAGCGACCTACGCTCAACGTGCGCGGCAAAAGTATCCGCGTGGATTTCAACAGCCCGCTGCCCGACAGCACCACCTACCTGCTCGACTTCGGCTCGTCGATTGTGGACAACAACGAGGGCAACCCCTACCAGCAGTACCAGCTGATGTTCTCCACCGGCGACCATCTCGACTCGCTCACCATTGGCGGCATCACGCTCGACGCCTTTACCGACAAGGCCTACAGCGGCGCTGGACTGCTGGTGTTCCTCTACGAAAATAACGACGACAGCGTGGTGCTCAAGCAGCGCCCCAACGCGATGATGCGACCCGATGCCAAGGGCTACTTCATGGCGGGCGCCCTAAAATCGAAGCCCTACAAGCTGGTCGCGTTGGCCGACGCCAACAAGAATTACAAGTACGACATCGGGCAGGAGGCCATCGCCTTCCTCGACGTGCAGGCTATGCCGCTGCCGCAATCCGAGCAGCTGCTCGACACCTCCGAGCTGCACAAGCACGACGTGAAGCTGATGCTACGCCTGTTTACCGAGGAGTTCAAAACGCAATACCTCACCTCGTGCGAGCGACCGCAAAAGCGCGCGCTCAAGCTCACCTTCAACGCGCCCTTTCCCACCGTCGACAGCATCACCATCGACAGCCAGCCCGCGCCAATGCTGGTGCCGGAGTATAGCCTGCGGCACGACACCATCACGTTTTGGTTTGCCGACACCGCCACCCGCGTGCCCGACACGATGAACCTGCGCTTTGTTTACCTCAAGACCGACACGCTGGGAGAGCTCAGCCCCTTTGCCGAAAAGCGTAGGCTGATATTTACCGAAAAACCAAAAAAGGAGGACGAAAAAAAGGGGAAGTCGGGCGGGCTTGGAGGCTTGCTAAACCGCATCACCGGCAACGAAGAGGAGGTGGACACCACGCCCAAAAAACCGGCGCACTGGACGCTGAAGCCCACGTTCGGCACCGCCGCGGTAAGCCCCATAGGCAGCGCCACGCTTAGCTTTGCGGCCTTGCCCATTGCCCTCAACGCGGAGCTGATACGGGTGGAAGAAATGAGCATCAACCCGCGAAGCAAGGACACCTCGTACCTGAACGTGGACTATACGCTGGTGCGCGATTCGCTCAACCTGCGCTACTACCGCATGGAGGCTGCATGGAAGGAGGCCACCGTCTACCGCTACATGATGTTGCCCACGGCGTTTTGGGACGTTTACGCGCAAACCAACGACACCATGAAGGGCACGTTTACGAGCGTAGACCCCGACAAGCTGGCGAAGCTGACGCTCCACATCACCAACGCCGCCAGCCCTTACGTGGTGCAGCTTACCGACGCTAAGGGCGCCACCGTGGTGAGGCAGTTTGCGGCCAGCGGCGACCAACAAATCGACTTCATCTACGTGCCCGCTGGCACCTACGGCATTCGCATCATCAAGGACGAAAACGGCAACGGAAAGTGGGACACCGGCAGCTACTGGAAGCGCCTGCAGCCCGAATACGCAACCTTTCTGCGCCCCGCGCCCGACAAGGAAAACGTGGAGCTGAAGGTGGGATGGGACCTGGAGCTGAGCGTGGACATGACGGTGATATTTCCCGAACGAAATGACATTTGAAACACGTGATGAATGAAGCATAAACAGCCATATTTTTGTCTGCCGAAAGTAGCGCTCCTGCTACTTTGTTTTGCGTGCAGCTGGGCCGCACGCGCCGAAATTTCGCTGGGCGCACGCTACGGCGCAGGCCTCACCACCGTTTACTTTGCGCCCTTCCAGAACGAAACGATGGAGGCTACGTCGGCCAACTTTGGCCTTGCGTTTCGCTACTGCAACAGGGAGGCCACCGACTACGACCGGAACATGAATTTTATCGTGGAATTTGGCTACGCCGACAGGCGATACTCCTTCAACCCGCAAACATCCTCCAGCGCGCAGAGGCCGCTGCTGCCGCTGAGTCCGGGCGAAGTGGGCATCCTCGGCAAGCTGGCCACCGTCAAGGCGCAGGCGCTGGAGATGCCGCTCATGATGCAGTACAAGCTGGCGCTGTCGCAGTCCGAAAACGTCAACATCCTCATCACCGGCATCGCCTACGGCGCGTACTACCTGAAAACCCGCGTGAGCTACCTCATGGATGAGGTGCCCAAAACCACCTACATCCCCAGGTCAAGCCTGCACTTTCAGGGCTTCGAGTACGGCGTGGGCGGCGGGCTGGGATTTAGCCTGCGCCGCGGCAACTTCGACTACGCGCTCGACGCTCGCTACACCGCCAGCATGTCCTACCTCTACAAGCCCAACCTGCCGCCCGACGTTTACGAATCGATGCCCATGCAGGTCATCTTTTCGTTCAGCCTCATGTACAAAATTCGGTAGCTTTTTTCACCATGAGCAACGAGATAAACGTAGGCCACATCAAGCTTGGCGGCAGCCTACCCGTTCGCCTGCAATCGATGACCAACACCAGCACGCTCGACGTGCAGGCCACCGTTGAGCAGTGCCTCGCCATTGCCAACGCGGGCGCCGACTTGGTGCGCATCACAGCTCAGGGCTTGCGCGAGGCGGAGGCGCTACAGCACATCAGGCAGATGTTGCGGAACAAGGGATGCAGCGTTCCGCTGGTGGCCGACATTCACTTCAATCCGGCGGCGGCCGAAGTGGCGGCGCAGCACGTGGAGAAGGTGCGCATCAACCCTGGCAACTTTGTTGACCGTGGTAGCGCAACGGACGAGCCGACCATGCTACGCGAAAAATTTGTGCACCTAATCAAGCTCTGCAAGGCGCACCACACCGCGCTGCGCGTAGGCGTCAACCACGGCTCGCTGAGCGCCCGCATGACCGCCAAATTCGGCGACACACCGCATGGTATGGTGGAGTCGGCAATGGAATTTTTGCGCATCTGCTGCGACGAAAAATTTAGAAATGTGGTGGTGTCGATGAAGTCGAGCAACACGCGCGTGATGGTGTACGCCACGCGGCTGCTCGCGCTGCGTATGGCCTGCGAGGGCATGGGCTTCCCGCTGCACCTGGGCGTTACGGAGGCTGGCGAGGGCGAAGATGGCCGCATCAAGTCGGCGGTGGGCATTGGCTCGCTGCTGGCCGAGGGGCTGGGCGACACCATTCGCGTGTCGCTCACCGAAGACCCGCAAAACGAAATTCCGGTGGCAAAGCAGCTCGTAGAGTACATCGCCTCGCCCCGCATCGCC
>JAITOI010000195.1 GCA_031289995.1 Prevotellaceae bacterium
CAAAGGTGGGCAGCAAAATGCCAGCCTCACGCTGTTCGCGCCGGGGCTGATGCCCAACAACAGCATCCGGCTATTTGCGGGCTACGAGCGGCAAGACGTAAACAACGACATAACGCTCGTCAGCCGAATGTCAGCCCCGCGAGGCTTTGCAACCATTGGCCTCATTGCGCTGCACACTGCCGACTACTCGGCCTCGTACGCGCTGCCGCTGTGGTATCCCGACATTGCGCTGGGCGGATTTGCCTACATCAAGCGGCTGCGCGTAAACCTGTTTTGGGATTGCCGCACGATGTACACGGGCGAGCCTGTGGCAACGGTGAATGGCAACGAAGTGATGGCCGATTTTTTCGATAAGCTCGGCTCGCCTCAGGCCAGCTTTAGGGGTATGGGATACGAGGCTGTGGTTGACTTCCACGCCTTCCGTTTTCCGCTGGTGATGCTCAGCGTTGGATGGCGACAGAGCTTTACGCAGCACGCGCTGCCGCAGGGCAACAGCTACGTGCCAGCCACGCTGCCCTGGGAATTGCGGATGAGCTTCAGCTACTGATTTTACGATTTTTATTTTGCGCTCAGCGCGATGCGGAAGCCTACGTCGCTGTAGCGATAGTCGGCGGCGCGGTAGTCGCGGCGCGACACGCGGATGTAGCGTGCGCGGTAGTCCCAGCTGCTGCCGCGAAGCGCGCGGTACACGCCAATCACCGGTCCAGTGGGGTTGGTTTGAGCCTTGCGGTCGTACTCGTCGTAGTAGTCGCTGCACCACTCCCACACGTTGCCGCTCATGTCGTGCAGGCCAAGCTCGTTGGGCTTGAGCGTGCCCACGGGATGGGTTTGCTCGCCGGCGTTTTCGGAGTACCACGCCACCTCTTTGGGGTTGTTGCTGCCGCTGTATTTGTAGCCCATTGTTTTGCGTCCGCCACGCGCCGCAAACTCCCACTCTGCCTCGGTTGGCAGGCGGTAGTTCTTGCCGGTTTTGAGGTTGAGGCGGTCAATAAATTCCTGCACTTCGACCCAGGTGATGCCCTCAACAGGCAGGTTTGCCCCGCTCCAGTACGAGGGGTTGCCGCCCATCACGGTTGTCCACTGCGCCTGCGTTATCTCGTACTTGCAGAGGTAGAAGTTGCCCACGGTTACTTGGTGCGTGAGCTTCTCGCCTTCGTAGCAGTCGGCGCCTTGCTCGCTGGTGCATCCCATGGTGAACGTGCCGCCATATACGTACACCATATCGAACCCGTCGGACTTGTGCGAGGTTTGCGCAATGCCTTGTGCAGCGCAGGCTGCAAGCAGCATACATAGGATTTTTTTCATGATAGCTTGTGTCATTTTTTGAGGCGCAAAAGTACGCTTTTTTCAGCGAAAACAAAAAAATACTTTCGCCCACATTCGAAAATAAATACTACCTTTGCGGCCTTTGTTGACCAACGTAAAATTGAGTAATACTGCTACCGATGAAGTATAAAAAATATCGCAACCTCGTTCCTTTCGCTGCTGCGCTGGCGCTCATCGTTTACTTCATGCCGCGCGAGGGAAAATTTCAGTACGAGTTCCAGAAGGGAAAGGTGTGGCAGCACGCCACGCTGCACGCCGCGTTTGACTTCCCGATTTACAAAAACGAAACGGAGCTGGCCAACGAGCGACGGCTCACGCTCAACACCGCCGTGCCCTACTACAACATCGACAGCTCCGTGTACCGCGTGCAGCTGTCGGCCCTGGGCAGCGAGTTCAGGGCGGCGCTGCGCACCATGCGCAACAACCCCAACCTCCCCAGCCACAACCTCACCGCAACCAACGAGCACAACCTGCGCGACAGGATTCTGCCTTCGCTCTACTCGCTGCTCAACATCGTTTACAGCAAGGGTATTCGCGAGCCGAACTCTATTGCCGAGGGCTACCTCAACGCGCCCAACGCAACGCTGGTGGTGCTTGCCGGAAATGTGGTGGCGCGCACCTACCCCACCAACGAAAGCTTTTCGCCGCAAGATGCCTACCAGTTTGTGCTTGGCCGCGTGCGGATGATGTGGGTCGAAGGCTCGCGCGAGCAGGCGTTTTTTCAAGAGCTCGACGTGCAGCGATTTTTCCAACCCAACCTGATGTTCAACGAGCGCATCACCACGCAGTCGCTGGAGCAACGCCTGCTGGCCATTGCGCCCACGCTGGGCATGGTGAACGCAGGCCAGCAAATTGTGGCGCAAGGCGAGGTGGTGAACGACAACGCCTACCGCACGCTGTCGTCGTACCGCCGCGAGTACGAGCAGCGCGTGGGCTACTCGGGCAGCATGGCGCTGCTCGTGCTGGGGCAGCTGCTGCTGGTGCTGTTTTTCCTGTCGTGCCTCTACTTCTACATCAAATTTTTGAGCGACGACAAGGAGCCGTTCAGCTTCAAAAAAAGCAGCTTTTTGATGCTGCTGATTTGCTCGTTTTTTCTGCTCACGCTCTGGGTTACCCGCACGCAAATCGTGAGCCTGTACGTCATCCCGTTTGCGGTGGCGCCGGTGTTTGTGTGCACGTTTTTCAACACGCGGCTGGCCACCTTTGTGCACCTGCTCACGGTGATGCTCTCGTCGTTCATCGTGCCCAGCCCGTTCGAGTTTTGCCTCACCACCACGTTTGCGGGGCTGGCAGCCGTTTACAGCAGCGGGCAGATGATGTACCGCCGGGGCCGCCTCTACCGCATCGCGGGCATTATTTTTGCCACCTACTGCGTGGAGCACATCACGCTCACCTTCATCAACGACGGCCTGCTCACGCTCGACGACTGGCACGCCTACCTCTGGTTTGCCATCAACGTGGGCTTTGTCATCGCCACGCAGCCCCTGGTGTACGTCTTCGAAAAGGTGTTTGGCTTTACGTCGGACAACACGCTGATGGAAATTTCGGACACCAACAACGGCCTGCTGCGCGAGTTGGCGGAGGCGGCACCCGCCACGTTTCAGCACTGCATTCAGGTGGCGAACTTGGCCGAAAGCGTGGTGCGCGAAATTGGCGGAAACCCTTTGCTGGTGAGGGCTGGTGCGCTGTACCACGACATCGGAAAAATGGGCAACCCGATTTTCTTCATCGAAAATAAGCCGACCAACTTTTCGCCCCACCAGCACCTGGAGCCGGAGGAGAGCGCCCGCATCATCGTGCAGCACGTTACCAACGGCGTTGCGCTGGCCCGCAAGCACGGCCTGCCCGAGGTGGTGGTGCGCTTCATCCGCACGCACCACGGCACCTCGCAGGTGCGCAGCTTCTACCTCAGCTACAAGGAAAAACACCCCGACGCGGTTGACTTTTCCGACTTTCAGTACCCGGGACCCAAGCCCAAAACCAAGGAGCAGGGCGTGCTGATGATGGCCGACGCCATCGAGGCCGCATCGCGCTCGCTGTCGCACATCTCGTCCAAAAACATCGGCGAATTGGTGGACACCGTTGTCAGCTCGCAAATCAGCAACGGAATGCTCGACAACTGCGAGCTCACCTTTGGCGACATTACCACCGCCAAGCAGGTGCTCAAAAAGCGGCTGCAAAATATTTATCACGATAGGATTATCAGCTGAAAATTTTTGCTTACAATTTACTCTCCCCCCAACTTCCAAATCGAAACCATTTTCCCCCGATTTCAGCTTCAAACCATAAGCAATTTGCATAATCTTCAGAAATTTTTGCCCCTACATGTTGCAGCTACAAATCTTTATTGTACCTTTGCAGCTCAAAACACCGAAAAAACGCACGCGCGATAATCGCAGAATGCTAATGTTTGCTGGCGTTTGTGAGAGGCCGCATCGCGGCTGTGGGTGTAAAAAAATATGGTGAGCAATGCAAGATTTTTGCTGACTGAAAGACAATAAAAAATATATAAAATTTAATACCATGTCAACCAGCTTACACAATAGGCCTGTGCCGAACGACACTCGGCTGAACGTTGAAAAAATCGATATTGCTGTGGTGATGAAGGACTACGATAACTTTTTTGACACGCAGCTGGAGCTGATGAAGCTGGGTAGAGGCATTGATAGCCGCATTGAACCACACCCGTTCAGGACTAACGAATTTGGGCTATTCAATCCGCTGGTTTATGAAGTGGTGAAGTATGGATTTCTAATTTAAGACTTAAATCTAATGCACGCTACCCCCATACCATTTACTGCTAAACGAGGCGCTGAAGCAGGTGCGCGACTGCAAATATTTCGAGAAATATTTCGGACGGAAAGTTATCCTGATGGCAGTGGCGTTCGCGGGAAGGGAGGTTAGGTGCAAGTTGGAGAAATTAGGAATTAGGAATTACTAATCTTTAAATAT
>JAITOI010000233.1 GCA_031289995.1 Prevotellaceae bacterium
GGAACCGGCTGAAGCAGAAAAAGCGAATAGGTGGTGCATTTTTAGAGCTTAAAAAAAAATCAAACATTACAAAATCAAGTAGGCATTGGTTTCATGTGGTTAAAATAATTTTAGGTGGTGTTTTTTTTTGAATACGTGCAAAAGTACAACATTATTTCTAAATAACAAATTTGGGAGTAAATCTTTTTTACAGAATTAACAGGATGTTCAGAATTTACATGTAATACGCATGGTTTTTCTTATCTGTATTCACTAATTTTCGTAGCACGACAAAAACCCGTTGCTGTCGCCCACCACGATGCAGTACTGGTCTTTGCTGTCGTAGAGGTTCACGGCCAGCACGGGCGCCACGGCGCTGAGCGGAAATCCGGCGCAGAGCCTGCCGTTCCGGTCGAGCAGGTAGGCCTTCTGCTCCTCCTCCACGAACACGCCGTAGAGCGCGACCGATGGCAGGGGCTGAAATTGCTGTGGCGGCAAGGCTTGCGGGTGCTTGAACGTGTACGAAAAACGGAGGTTGAAGTTGGCGTCGTACACGCTCAGATTTTTGCCGTCGGCAACGGCAAACGATGGCTGGTTGCCGCGGTTCATCGCCACAAAAAAGTGGTCGTCGTCCGGCTTGGGCGTTAGCTCTGCGCGCTCCACCTCGCCGTCGAAGTAGAGGTAGGCTCGCCTGCCGTTGGCGGTGGTGGTAACGAGGCGGGCAATGCGGCCATCCTCGCCGTAGTCGGGCGCGAGGGTGCTGTGGCGGGCGGGCGCCACGCTCTCCCGCAGGCGCACGCGCTCGTTGCCCTTGCGGTCGAGGATGTAGGCGCGATGCTGGTCGGCCAGCACCACGTAGTCCTTGTCCTTGACCCGCAGGTGCTGCAAAGGCTGCGCAATGGCGCCAAACGGGTGCTCGGGGCTAAAGCCCGACAGCGGTTTTCCGTTGGCTTCGTAGGCGTAGATGTGGCCGTTTTCGCAGGGCACAAAGTAGCGGTAGTCGCGCGACTTGTCGTAGTCGAAAACGGCTACCGGCGCGGTGGCCGGCGAGCTTAGCGCGATGGGAAATTTACCCACGTTGCGCCCCAAGCGGTCGATGAGGTGCAGCTTAGTTTTGGTGTTGAACAGCAGCTGCAGCTTGTCGTTGCGCAGGTAGTCCACCTGCAGCACGCGCTCCACGATAGGCTCGCCAAGGCTACGTTTCCAGAGGATGAGGCCTTGGTTGTCGATGAGGTAAATGGTGTTGTTGGCGTCTTGCGCCAGCAGCTCCTGCTGCTGGTTGCGGTGGTTTTTTACCACCCAGGGCGCGGCGCGAAGCGGCGCATCGAGCTTCAGCTCAAACGTAGCGTTCATGCCGTTTACGGGCTGCCTGTCGCCCTCGTGCGAGGCGGTTTTGAAGAGCATGTTGCAGTACATTTTTCCGCTCATCGCCTCCAGCTGAGCCGCAACGCAGTGGATGGCTTCCGTAACGGGCGATTTTTTCGGCACCTTTTGCGCTGCCTTTTGCGCCGTCTTTTGCGGCGCGTCGGCCAGCACGGAGGTGGCCAGGGCGTTGGGTTTCGAGGGGTTGAGGTAGAGCATCGCGTGGGCTGCGCTCGACAGCTGCTCGCTCAGCTCGGCCGTTTGCGCCAGCGTTTTGTGCAGCAGCGCTTCGAGCACAAATTCTTTGGCCGCACTCGCCGACGAGGCGAAGATGAAGTAGCTGCCCAGCACCGCCACGTAGGCATCTTCGCACTGCGCAAACAGCTCGCCGTGCAGCGCTCCCATGAAGCCCCGCGCGGGGTTGCGGTACAGCGTGAGCGGCTCGTGGTTGCTCATTTTTTCGGTGAGCACGTAGCTCGATTCGGGCTTATCTTCGGCCTGCGCCACCTGCTTGATTTGGTTGTTGAGGTTCTGCAAGGCGGCGATGGGGTCGTCCGATTTGAGCACCACAAACCAGGTGTTTGCTTCGGCCAGGCCGCTCATGGGCACGTGCGCCACGGCCAGCTCCACCGGATGCAACTCCTCGAACAGCTGAGCTGGTTCCTTGCCCAGCTTAGCGTTGAGCAGCGCAAGGTTGCTCCTCCGCTTCGCGCTGCCCGTTGGCTGCCACTGCTCGCGAAACGTAGCGTAGGCCGACGTTAGCCGCTGCCCGTTGCTGACGCCGAGGCAGAGGGCGCCGTCGGTGGCGCGGGGCAAAATGTCGAACGAGCTGAAGCGTTGCGTGCTCTGGCTGCCGAGCACCGAGATGTACGACTTGTCCGCATTGTCGGCAAACAAAAATCCTGAAAGCTGCACTGCGTCTTGCCTGAGCGACAGGTCGAGCACGGTGAAGCTGCCCAGATTTTCCATGAAGTTGAGCTGCCGCGAGTAGCCCGCGTGGAGGTAAATGCCCAGCAGCTGCGGCAGCTTGCGATGGCTCAGGTAGAGGTTGGCATCTTCGTTGGCGCCTGCGGTGCTGGCTGCGTCCACAAAGGCCTGCTCGTCGGCGAGCGAGGCGGGCGCTTTGGCCTGCCTGATGGCCATTTCGACCAGCACGCGCGAGCGGCTCGCCAGCAGCACGCGCCGCGCCACGGCAGCGTGAAACACGTCCACGCTGCCGCGGCGAAACGAGTAAATGGTTTCGTCGTCGTACTGCAGCTCATCCATGCCGTAGCCCGCCAGCGCAAGCTCTTCGGTGAGCTGCTTCACGTCGCTGATGTAAAGGTTGTCCGGCAGGTTGAGCGAGAAGAGGAAGGCAACCTCCTGGCCAAACACGTGCGCCGAAATCCACAGCGGCTGCTGGCTCAGGTCGGCCAGCGCGGTGCTGCGTGAGGCCAGCGTATCGGTGATGTAGAGCAGGCTGTGGCAAACCTTGCCGGCGCTGGCTTCGCTGCGAATGAGGCGGGGTAGCTCGGCTTCGGAAGCCAGCTTTCGCGCCAGCTTGTTCAGGTCGTTGACGCGAAGCGCAAACGCAGCATCGGCGGGGATGGCGTGCATGGCGTCCATGCTGTTTTTCTTCTCGGCCTCGCGAATAAAAAAGTAGAGCCACGCGCCAAAGCACAGCAGCGCCAAGGCGAGGGCTGCTACCACAAACTTATTGCCAAAAAATCGGAGCCAGCTATTGTTCATTTGTATGGAGAGTAAAAAAAGGGTAC
>JAITOI010000238.1 GCA_031289995.1 Prevotellaceae bacterium
CCGTTCAAGGAGTCGTACCACGTGGTGAAAGGCGTGGACGAGGTGATACCGGTGGACGTGTTCATCCCCGGCTGCCCGCCCCGCCCCGACGCCGTGCTGTACGGCATGATGCAGATGGCACGGAAAATTAAGGTGCAAAACTTTTTTAGGTTGCCGGATAAGTAGCCCTACAAAAAGGCTGCTGCTTTAGCGCAAAAATGGACACCATCACAAAGCTTGTTTTTAGAAAAATAGCTATGGAAAATATCGAACAATACCTTACCACGCTTGGCGCTACAGAGGTAACGCGCGAGGCAAATCGCATGGTGGTAACCGTACCGGCCGAGCGCCTGCACGAGCTTGCCCGCTACCTGCGCCATGACGTGAAGCCGCACTACGACTTCCTTTTCGACGTGGTGGGCACGGACAACGGCACGTCGCTGGGCGTTATCTACTACCTGTCGCCCTCGCTCAACCCCGCGCTGGTGCTGGCTTTGAAGACAAGCACGGCGAACCGCGAGCAGCCCGAATTGCCATCGGTACACGACCTCTGGGGTTCGGCATCGGTGTACGAGCGCGAAGTTTTTGACTACTTTGGCATCCGCTTTGTGAACCACCCCGACATGCGCCGCATCTTCCTACGGCACGACTGGCAAGGGTTTCCGCTCCGCAAAGACTACAACGCCGACCCCGCCATCAACCCCGTGCCGCTCGAAAACGAGCGCATTGAGGACATGGAGCGCGTGCCCAGCATTTCGCTCAAAATGGGCGAGCGCACGGAGACCGTAACGCAGCTGTTTGACGACGGCGACTACGTGGTCAACTTTGGCCCCCAGCACCCCGCCATGCACGGCGTGCTGCACCTGCGCGTGGCGCTCGAAGGCGAAATCATCAAAAAAATCGACCCCATTTTTGGCTACATTCACCGCGGCATAGAAAAAATGTGCGAGGGTTTTACCTACCCGCAAATCCTGCACCTCACCGACCGGCTCGACTACCTGAGCGGCGCCATCAACCGCCACGCCGTGTGCCTGTGCTGCGAAAAAGCGCTGCAGCTCGACGTGCCGCAGCGGGCGCACTACATCCGCACCATCGTCGACGAGCTGACGCGCATTGCCTCGCACCTGCTGGGCTGGGGCTGCATGTGCATGGACATGGGCAGCATCACCGCCTTCGTTTACGGCATGCGCGACCGCGAAAAAATCATGGACATTTTTGAGGAGACCGCCGGCGGACGCCTCATGCCCAGCTACGCTACCATTGGCGGCGTGGCCAACGATATTCACCCCAACTTTCAGCGGCGCATAAAAGAATTTATTCCCTACATGCGCAGGATGCTCAAGGAGCACCACCTGCTGTTTACGGGCAACCCTATTGCCCGCGGGCGTATGGAGGACATCGGCTACCTGAGCCGCGCGGAGGCCATATCGCTGGGCGCAACAGGCCCCGTGGGGCGCGCCTCGGGATGGCACAACGACATGCGCAAAATTGAACCATACGCCGCCTACCGGCAGGTCAGCTTCGACGAAATGCTGCGCCCCGACGGCCTCACCTACGACCGCTACGTCATCCGCCTCGACGAAATTGAGGAGTCGCTGCGCATCCTCGAGCAGCTGGTGGACAACATCCCCAGCGGGCCGCACGCCGCCAAAACTAAGGCGGTGATTAAGCTGCCCGAGGGCGAATTTTTGCAGCGCGTGGAGAACGCCCGCGGGCAGTTTGGCGTGCACATCACCAGCCGTGGCGACAAAACGCCCTACCGCGTTAAGTTCCGCTCGCCCTGCCTCACGCTGGTGGGGGCGCTCAAGGCCATTGCGCCGGGCACGAAGGTGGCGGATTTGATTATGCTGGGGGCGTCGTTGGACTATGTGATTCCGTGTATTGATAGGTAAATGGAAAGTTGAAAATTAAAAATTAAAGAATGGAAGAAGATGAGAAAATAGTAAACGTGGAAAAGGTTTTTCAGCATTGGATATCGTCATCGGACAAAGATTTTGAGGCGATGATGAAAATGTACCAATCTGAGTACTATAACTGGGCACTATTTTTGGGACACATCGTGCTGGAGAAGCTAATCAAGGCGTACCACCTTAAAGCGACCTCAACCCACACCTTGTTTTCGCACGATTTGCGCTTATTGGCAAACCGAAGCGGTTTGAATATGCCGCAGGACATGGCGTTACAGCTGGATGTGATTACCGGCTTTAACATTAACGCCCGCTACGACTCGTTCAAGGAAGATTTTTACAAACGGTGTACGCCGGAATATACGGCAGAATGGATAGATAAAATTAAAGATTTACAGCTATGGATAAAAGCGAAGCTATAGACAAGGCACAGCGATATACCAATACTGTTGGTAAGAAGTATGCGCTTTCGCGGTCGCTGCTTTTTGGCTCGTATGCACGGGGAAACCATCACCTCTACAGCGATATCGATGTGGCCGTGGTGCTCAAAAATGTGGACAACCTTTTTGATGCCGAAGTGGACTTAATGCACCTGCGCACCAACGACGACTTGCTGATAGAACCGCATGTTTTTCGCGAAAGCGACTTTGGTTGCGACGACCCTATGGTTTACGAAATCCTGCACAACTATGTGGAGCTGAAAGTGTAAAAAAAATGAGAAATAAAAATGTACGATATGTTTAGCTTTTCAACAGTAACATCGTGGATAGACCAGCTGCTGGTTGACCTTGTAGGTAGTGGATGGGCGTTGTTCATAGAGTTTATCCTCATCGGATTTGTGCTGCTGGCGGCCTACGCCGTGTTTGCGCTTATCCTCATCTACATGGAGCGCCGCGTTTGCGCCTTTATGCAGTGCCGCTTGGGGCCTAACCGCGTGGGGCCATTCGGCGTTTTTCAAACCATTGCCGACATGGTGAAAATCCTGCTCAAGGAGCTTATCCACATCAACCGCTCGGACAAGTTCCTGTTCAAGCTGGCGCCATTCCTCGTGCTGGTGGCCTCGGTGGGCACGTTTGGCGCCTTGCCGTTTGCCAAAGGTTTGCAGGCGGTGGACTTCAACATGGGCGTGTTTTACCTGCTGGCCATATCGTCGCTGGGCATTGTGGGCATCCTGCTGGCAGGCTGGGCCAGCAACAGCAAGTATACCATGATTGGCGCCATGCGCAGCGGTGCGCAGCTCATCAGCTACGAGCTGTCGTGCGGCCTGTCGCTGCTGGCCATTGTCGTGCTGGCGGGCACCATGCAGCTGTCCGAAATTGTGGAGATGCAGGCCGACGGCTGGTTCATCTTCAAGGGGCACATCCCCGCCGTCATTGCGTTTGTGTGCTACTGCATCGCCGGACATGCCGAAACCAACCGCGGCCCCTTTGACCTGCCCGAAGCCGAAAGCGAGCTCACCGCCGGCTACCACACCGAGTACTCCGGCATTCAGTTTGGCTTCTACTACTTGGCCGAGTACATAAACATGTTCATCATTGCGGGCATTGCCTCCACCATGTTCCTTGGCGGGTGGATGCCGCTGCACGTGCCGGGTTGGGACACGTTCAACTACTACATGGACTTGATTCCGTCGGCGCTGTGGTTTTTGGGCAAAGCGTTCTTCTGCGTGTTCCTGCAGCTGTGGGTGAGGTGGTCGTTTCCGCGCCTGCGCATTGACCAGCTGCTCAAG
>JAITOI010000042.1 GCA_031289995.1 Prevotellaceae bacterium
CGTTGCTCTCGAACAGCAGCGCCGCTTCCTGCACCACGTAGGGCGATGTTTGCCGCACGGCCCAGCGCTCGAACCGCTGCGCCACGGCGGGATGCACCAGGGCGTTGAGCGTGGCCAAGGCGTTGGCGTCGCCGAAAACAAGCTGCGCCAGCCGCCGCGCTTGCAGCTCACCGCTGCTGCTGTAGATGGCGCTGCCAAAGGCTTTGAGCAGCTGTTGCCGTAGCTCGTCGTTGTCGTGGTAGAGCTGCTTCGCTTCGCTGTCGGCAAAAAAAACAGGAAGACCCAGCGCCTGCAGCGCGCGGCACACGAGCGTTTTTCCGCTGCCAATACCGCCGGTAATTCCTACGCGCATCATGGCTGTTTGGAAACGATGATGGTAACAAATGCGGGCGACACGGAGGTGGACAGCACGTAGTCGGGCATGGCGCTCGTGTTCACCTGAACCTGCCCCGACAGGTTGTTGTGGTAGAGGTCGAGGTAGTCGGCGGTGAGCAGCAGGTCGGCCTGGTTGAGGCGCGAGTAGTCCGACAGGGTAACGAAGAGCGACACCTGCGCGGTGGCGGGCAGCAGGGCGATGCTGAGCGAGTCGGGCGCGTGGAGCAGCTGTATGGGCAGCTCGCGGACGGCCTGGGTGAAGCGCTGCACGCTTACGCTGTAGGCCACCTTGACGTGCGAGAGGAAGGTTTGGTCGGGCGCCACGAGCATGATTTTTCCCGACAAATCGGCCTTCACGCTTTCCTCCACGAGGCGCGTGGTGTGGATGGCGGAGAGCTCGCGCACCAGCTCTTCGGGGCCGCTTACGGTTACGCTATCCGGCGCCAGCGTTGGCTCGCCGCGCTGCATGTACTGCGGGGCAAAGGAGAGGCGGAAGTCGGTGCGCACGGGCACGCGCTTGACGGTGAGCGGCGACATGCGGAACAGGATGGTGTCGGGCGAAATTTCTTGCAGCTCGAAGTCGCCGCCCAGCTGCTGCGACAGCATGTCGCGGAGGCTGGCCGTGGGGACTACGGTGCGCTCCTGCTGCGGCCGCACGATGCGCGCGAGGCTGAGGTTGACGTCGAATTTTTTGCTCGAGAAAAGGTTGTAGAGCAGGATGTGGTAGCCGCGCGCGCGGACGCGCAGCTGCACCTTGCGCTCCTTGTCGTAGGGCACCACGTAGCCCGTCCCCGGAGCGTTGAGCACGAGCTCGCCGGAGACGCTGGCCACGTAGTGCACCGACAGCTTGTTGAGCATCCACATGCTGGCGGAGATGAGCAGAAAAAAGCCGAAGGTAAGCAGCTGCCTATCTTTGAGGATTCGCGGGAGGCCCTGAATCCATGCCAGCGGTGGTTGCATCGGCGCCATGGTGGGATGCCGATAGCCCAAGCCCTACTTGGCCTGAGCGAGGTCGGAGGGGTCTTTGAGCACGCTCGATTTGTCGAATCGGATGCGCACGTTGTTGTCGACTTCGAGGACAACATAGCTGTCCTTGATTTCCGAAATTTCGCCGTAGATGCCGCCTACGGTTACTACCTTGTCGCCTTTTTTGAGGCTCTCGCGAAACTTGCGCAAATCTTTTTGGCGCTTTTGCTGCGGGCGAATCATGAAAAAATACATCACGCCGAAGATGGCGATAAGCATTATCCACATGCTCATGCCGCCAGTTCCGGTTGCCCCAACTGCGGGAGCTTCTTGTAGCAGAACGAAGTTCATAGCTGAATTGAATTTGTTTTTAGTAATTAAAAAATCGGGCAAAAGTAGTGCAAATATTTAAGACTTGCAAATTTGTTGCTGCTTTCCTGCGAGCGCGGTGTCTTTGAGGTGGAAGACAATGCGGTCGAGCACGCCGTTGATGAACATGCAGCTGCTGGGCGTGCTGTAGTACTTGGCAATTTCGATGTACTCGTTGAGCGACACCTTGATTGGGATGTCGTCGAACTCCACCATTTCGGCCAGGGCGATAACCATGAGCACTATGTCCATGTAGGCAATGCGCTCTACGTCCCAGTTGAGGGAAAACTTTTCGACGAGCTTGCGGTACTCGCCGCTGCAGGCTACGGCTCGCCTCACGAGGCGGTGGCCGAAGATGGCGTCGGCCTCGCCGGTGAGCAGCGGGAGCAGCGGCGCGTCGTTGCGCTGCGATTTGGAGAACGCGTGCAGCGTTCGCAGCACATGGCTGAGCACAAATTCTACCTCGTCGGCCCAGAGCAGATTTTGGTCTTCGAGCGCGGAGGTGAGCGGCTCGAAGTCTTCGAGCAGCGAGCCGTAGAGCGACACGAGCAGCGCCTTGTCCTCGGCAAACGAGCGGGTGGGTGAGGCCATGTACGACAGGTAAAAATCGGCTTCGGTCATGGCGGCCAGCACCTGTCGGGGCACCTCGCGGTGGTCGGCCCAGGAGAGGAAGCGCTTGCCGCAGTAGTCGGCCAGCGGGCGGTTGTTGCGCAGCAGGGCGATGAGGGCGTTGTCCACAAGCTTGGTGTTGGGGTTGAGGTCTTCGGCGGAGGGCAAATTTCGGTTGCGGTGCTGCTCGATGAGCAGCGCGGCGTGGTCGGCCAGCTCTGGCGCCAGCAGCAGCAGGAGGTGGTAGAGGTCGTAGGTTTTTTGGATGCTCGTGTCCATGTTTTTTACGGCCACATCGGGCGATGGTGTAGGCAGCATCAGCTGCCCAAACACTTCCTTGAGCGTCTTGATTCGGAGTAAACGTCGGCTTAGCATAGTGGGGTGTTGCGGTTTTTTTTTGAGGGGGCAAAGGTAGTACTTTTTTTTGAGAATTTGAAGATTTGAGGATTTGAGGATGTCATTGTGGGCAGCTGACAATGGTTGCTGCAAGTCCCTTCGGGACTTCGCGATGACAAGCGAGCGGGGAGAAAATAGCAACAACTTTGCGCCTTGCGCAGGACGAAGCACAGGCCTCATTGACCCTCGCTCATCCCAGCAACAGCAAGGCTTCCGAAGATTTGCAGAGGGCGGCTTCACCCGCTCGCAACGACGATGAGCGAGTAGAAACAGCAACAATTTCCCCCAAAACCTTATCGTTTCATTTTCAGAACACTAAAAATCAATCGCCGTTGGGCAGCTATAAATTTCGTTAAATATTCTGGAAATCTTTGGAGACTACCAAAAGCCGCCGTACCTTTGCGCCGTTTTGTTGGTTTTGTTAGATTTTTTATTTTTGAATACCGTGCATAAAAAATTAGTTGATAAATGATGGCGCATTTTTCCATTCTTGTACATATTTTTGCTTTGCCTATATGCCGTTTCACTCTTTTTCGTGAAACTTCTCTGATTTCCCCCCCCCCCCCCCACAAC
>JAITOI010000085.1 GCA_031289995.1 Prevotellaceae bacterium
CGCAGGCGAGGATGTCATTCAAAAATGCTATCATCAGCTCCTTGTCCAAGAACAATTTTTTGAACCCGAAATCCGTGAGCGGATTCATGTATACCGACGTGATGGGCGGCGTGGTAGGCAGTGTGGTAGGCGGCATGATGGGCGGCATGATGGGCGGCATGATGGGCGGCATGATGGGCGGCGTTTTGGTAGGTTTTTTAGGCATTTTTTTTGCATTAAAATAGTGCGCAAAGGTAGTAATTTTTTGGGAAAAAATATTATGCCCACCTGCGGGGCTAAATCTTTTTTGAGCTTGGTATGAGCTGCGCACGCTACGCAAAAAATCGCTTGTCGAAGTTGACCAAGAACAGCTGCTCGGAGGCTCGCGTGAACGCGGTGTAGAGCCAGCGCAAAAATTCGATGTTGACCATGTCGTCGGTGAGGTAGCCGTGGTCGATGAACACCACCGGCCACTGCCCGCCCTGCGCCTTGTGGCAGGTGATGGCGTAGGCGTGCTTCACCTGCAGGGCGCTGAAGTAGGGGTCAGCTTTGATGGCGGCGTAGCGCTGTTTGGCAGGGGTAACGTGGGCGTAGTCTTCCTGCACGCGGGCAAACAGCTCCTTGCTCTGCGCCGCGCTGAGCGCCGCACTTTCGCTGCTTAGCGTGTCGAGTAGCAGGCGGCAGTCGAGCTCGGCGTCGTGGTAGTCGGGCAGCACAATGGTGGCGTCGGCGAAGCGGTAGCCGTACATTTCGCGGAAGCGCCGCACGCGCCTCAGCTCAATGATGTCGCCGTTTGCGATGAAGTCCACCTCCTTGCGCAGCTCCTCGTTTTGCTCCACCCAGCTGTAGCTATTTTTGACCACCATCAGCCGGTCGCCGGGCACCAGCTCGTCCTCCTTGCCGAGGATTTGTGCGCGGATGCCGGCGTTGTAGCGGTTGGCCGTTTTGTTCGAGCGCGTGAGCGTCATCACGTTTTCGGTTCCGTGCTGGCTGTAGGCCGAGGCCAGCGCCTCGATGAGGTCGGCGCCGGAGATGCGCTGCATGTCGGCGAAGCCGTCGAGCTGCAGAGTGGGAAAGCCGGAGGCACCGGCCTCAATGTGCTCGCGGATGCGCGTGGCGTTGTGCAGCACGCCCGAGGCCTCACTTTGCCGCACCACGTTGCGCAAAAAGCAGTGCTCGCCTTCGCCGTAGCCGTCGAGCCACTGCGGGTCGAGCGCGGGGCTGAGCGACAAGCCCACCGGCGGCAGCTGTGCGCTATCGCCCACCAGCATTAGGCGGCAGTCCTTTCCGCTGCGCACGTACTTCACCAAATCGTCGAGCAGCCTACCCGAACCAAACACCGATTGGTCGGCTGCGCTGTTGGCAATCATCGAGGCCTCGTCCACCACAAACACTGCGTTGGCGTGCTGGTTGAAGCCGAGCGCGAACTGGCCAAAGCCGTCGTTCGCCTTAGCCTGACGGTAAATTTTTTTGTGGATAGTGTAGGCCGCGTGACCCGAATAGTAGGACATCACCTTCGCCGCGCGGCCTGTGGGGGCAAGGAGAATGACGGGCTGCTCGAGCTCGCTGAGCACGCGCACCAGAGCGGCCACCACGGTAGTTTTTCCGGTGCCCGCAAAGCCGTTGAGCACGAACAGCGTTTCGGTTTTGGGGTTCACCAAAAAAGCCCCCAGCCTCTCGAGCAGCTGCTGCTGGTCGGGCGTGGGGGCAAATCCAATGTGTGCGGCAATGCGCTGCGATAGGTGGGTGGCCAATGACATTAGCAAATCCCCTGCTCAAGCATCGCATGCGCCACCTTCATAAAGCCTGCAATGTTGGCGCCTTTCACGTAGCTGACGTAGCCGTCGGGCTGGGTGCCGTAGGTGATGCAGGCCTCGTGAATGTTGCTCATGATGAGGTGCAGCTTGGCGTCCACCTCCTCGCTTGTCCAGCTGTACTTCATCGCGTTTTGCGACATCTCAAGCCCCGAAACCGATACGCCGCCTGCGTTCACCGCCTTGCCGGGGGCGAACATCACCTTGCGGTTCACAAACTCGTTGATGGCCTCCGGCGTGCAGCCCATGTTCGACACCTCGGCCACGCAGCACACGCCGTTGGCGATGAGCTGGCGGGCATCGTCGCCGTTCAGCTCGTTTTGGATGGCGCAGGGCAGGGCGATGTCCACCTTCAGCTCCCAAGGTTTTTTTCCGGCGAAAAACTTTGCGCCCGCGAACCTGTCGGCATACGGCGCCACCACATCGTTGCACGAGTCGCGCAGCTCCGTCATGTAGGCAATTTTTTCGGCGTCCAAACCCTGCTCGTCGTGGATGTAGCCATCGGGACCCGAAATGGCGACCACCTTAGCGCCGAGCTCGGTAGCCTTCAGCGCCGCGCCCCAGGCCACGTTGCCGAAGCCGGACACGGCAACAGTCTTGCCCTTGATGTCCGCCTTCTTCAGCTGCAGCATGTGCTGCACAAAATACACCGCGCCAAAGCCCGTAGCCTCGGGGCGAATGAGCGAGCCGCCCCAGCCCATGCCCTTGCCGGTGAGCACGCCGGTGTTTTCGCGCGCCATCTTGCGGTACCAGCCGTAGAGGTAGCCGATTTCGCGCCCGGCCACGCCGATGTCGCCCGCTGGCACGTCGGTGTCGGGGCCAATGTGCCGCCACAGCTCGGTCATGTAGGCCTGGCAAAAGCGCATCACCTCGTTGCTCGACTTGCCCTTGGGGTTGAAGTCCGCGCCGCCCTTTGCGCCGCCCATCGGCAGCGTGGTGAGCGCGTTTTTGAACGTCTGCTCGAAGCCCAAAAACTTGAGCGTGGAGAGGGTTACCGAGGGGTGAAAGCGCAGGCCTCCTTTGTAGGGGCCAATGGCGTTGTTGAACTGCACGCGGTAGGCCGTGTTGACCTGCGTTTTGCCGCTGTCGTCCACCCACACCACCTTGAAGGTGAAGATGCGGTCAGGCTCCACGATGCGCTCAATGATGTTCGCTTCGTCGAACTCCGGGTGCCGGTTGTACACCTCCTCCACCGACTCCAGCACCTCCTGCACGGCTTGCAAATACTCCGCTTCGTGCCCGTACTTTGCGCGAAGTCGGTTCATTACTTGTTCTACTTTCATGGCAAAAAAAATTTGATGTTGTTGTAAAAAAATCAATAAAATCGGGATTAAAAAAGCGCGGCAAATGTAGGGGTTATTTTGGAATTTTGCAATTAAATTGGAGGGTGGCTAAATCTTTTTTTGCAGCTTCTACCCTACTGCCATCCCTCCGGAACTTAGCCCAAATAGGCGCTGGCATTGTTGCACATCGCACACCGCACATCCCGTTTTTTTTCCTACCTTTGCCGCCCAATTTCAAACAACGATTTTCTATGCCATACGGATTACTTACCGGCAAAAAAGGCCTGATTTTTGGAGCGCTCAACGAGAAGTCCATCGCGTGGAAGGTGGCGGAGCGGGCGCACGAGGAAGGCGCACAGCTGCTGCTCACCAACACCCCCGTGTCGATGCGGCTGGGCAACATCGACGATCTCGCAAAAAAGCTGGACACGACGGTCATCCCCGCCGACGCCACCAAGGTGGACGACCTCGAACGCTTGGTGGAGCAAGGGATGGAGCGGCTGGGCGGACGGTTCGACTTCGTGCTGCACTCCATCGGCATGTCGCCCAACGTGCGCAAGGGGCGCACCTACGACGACCTCGACTACGCCTACCTGCAGCAAACGCTCGACATCTCGGCCATCTCGTTCCACAAGGTGCTGCAGGTGTGCCGCAAGCTCGACGCCATCAGCGAGTGGGGCTCGGTGGTGGCGCTGTCGTACGTGGCGGCGCAGCGCACGCTCTACGGCTACAACGATATGGCCGACGCCAAGGCGATGCTCGAATCGATTGCCCGCAGCTTTGGCTACATCTACGGTCGCGAAAAACGAATCCGCATCAACACCGTGTCGCAGTCGCCCACCAAAACCACGGCGGGCAGCGGCATCATGGGTTTCGACAACCTGGTGGATTTCACCGAGCGCATGTCGCCGCTGGGCAACGCCAATGCCGACGATTGCGCCAGCTACGTCATCACGCTCTTCTCCGATTTGACGCGCAAGGTAACGATGCAAAACCTGTTTCACGACGGCGGCTACTCGAGCATGGGCATGAGCTTCCGCGCGATGAAGGTGTACAACGAAGGCCTCGAATACCGCGACGTGAAGGACGACCGAACGCCCCACAGAATTTAAAATTTTAAATTTCAAATTTCAAATTGTTTACCTCCCTACCAGCCACGTTTGTGAAGAGCAGCGAGCAGCTGTCGCAGTGCCCTGCCGACGGCCTGCCGGAGTACGCTTTTATTGGCCGCTCGAACGTGGGCAAGTCCTCGCTCATCAACATGCTGGCGGGACACAGCAAGCTGTCGAAGGTGTCGGCCACGCCGGGCAAAACGAGGCTCATCAACCACTTCGTGGTGGACGGCAGCTGGTACATGGTTGACCTGCCGGGCTACGGCTACGCCCGCGCACCGCAGGCCACGCGGCGACAAATTGCTGGCCTCATCGGCAGCTACCTCCGCGGCCGCGAGGAGCTCACGCTGCTGTTTGTGCTCATCGACATTCGCCTCGCGCCGCAAAAAGCTGACCTCGAGTTTTTGCGCAAGGTGGGCGAGGGCGGCATCCCCTGTGCGCTGGTGTTTACGAAGGCCGACAAGCTGTCGCGCAGCGCGGCGCAGGCCAACGTGGAGCAGTTCTTGCGGGCGCTGAGCGAAAGCTGGGAGGAGGCGCCGCCACACTTCGTTACCTCGTCCGAAAAGGGGATGGGGCGCGACGCAATTTTGGCCTACATAGAGCAGGTCAACAGTAGCCTGCAAAAAAGCAGCGGGCTTGTTGCACCGTAAGTTTTTTTGAGCTACCTTTGCGCCGCTTTTTTCGACAAAATTTTCACGTAAAAACGATTGTAAAGCACGTAAAAAAATTATGCTTCCTACTCACGAGATGAAGTTCTTTTGCGGTCGAGCGTCACGCTACCTCGCCGAAAAAATTGTTGCCAGCATTGGCATGGAGATGGGCAAGTGCTCGGTGCTCGACTTTAGCGACGGCGAGTTTCAGCCCGCCTTCGACGAGAGCGTTCGCGGCAGCACGGTGTTCATCATTCAGTCCACCTTTCCTCCCACCGACAACCTGTTCGAGCTGCTGCTGATGATTGACGCAGCCAAGCGTGCGTCGGCCTACAAGGTGGTGGCGGTCATCCCCTACTTCGGCTGGGCGAGGCAAGACCGCAAAGACCGCTCGCGCGTGTCGATTGGCGCCAAGCTGGTGGCCAAGATGCTCGAGGCTGCAGGCGTTGACCGCGTGATGACCATGGACATCCACGCCGACCAAATTCAGGGCTTCTTCGACGTCCCCGTCGACCTGCTCTACGCCAGCCGCATCTTCGTTCCCTACATCCGCAGCCTCAACCTCGACAACCTGTCGGTGGCTGCGCCCGACATGGGCGGCGCCAAGCGCGCCAACATCTACGCCAAGCAGCTGCAGGCGCCCATGATTATTTGCCACAAAGACCGCGAAAAGCCCAACGTGGTGGGCGAAATGACGGCCATCGGCGAGGTCGAAGGGCGCAACATCATCCTGCTCGACGACATGATTGACACCGCCGGCACCATCACCAAAGCCGCCGACATCCTCATGGATAAAGGCGCCGCCAGCGTTCGCGCCGTGGCCACGCACCCCGTGCTGTCGGGGCCGGCCTACGAGCGCATCGAGCAGTCGGCGCTCTGCGAGGTGGTGTTCACCGACACCATACCGCTCGCATCCGGCAAGGCTGCAGGAAAAATCAAGGTGCTGTCGACGGCCGATATGCTGGCCGACATCATCAACAAGGTGTACCAATGCCAGTCTATCAGCTCCGCTTACCTTTGATGCGATTTGCGATTTGCGACGATGTGATTTGCGACTGCAATATCGATTGTCGCAAGCGCACATCGCCCATCACAATTCTAAAATCGAAACCATGAACACTAGCTTTGTTGGCCTCATCGAGGACGCGCTCAGGGAGCACTGGGACTTGCCTGCGCTAAGCGACTACAGGGGTAGCACCTACCACTACAAGGACATTGCGCGGCGCATTGCCAAGCTGCATATTCTGTTCGAGGAGAGCGGCCTGAAAAAGGGTGACAGCGTGGCTCTTTGCGGGCGCAACTCGGCGGCTTGGGGCACGGTGTTCCTCGCCATCATTACCTACGGAGCCGTTGCGGTGCCTATCCTGCACGAGTTTAAGGCCGACAACGTGCACAACATTATCAACCACTCCGACGCGAAAATGTTGTTCGTGGGTGGCATCGTTTGGGAGAACCTCAGCGAGGCCGAAATGCCCAACCTGACGGCCATCATTCTCATCAGCGACTTCTCCATCCTGCACAGCAAAAGCCGCTCCCTGTATAGGGTTCGCGACAGGCTCAACGAGCACTTCGGGCGCAGGTATCCCAAATATTTTCGCCCCGAGCACGTGAAGTATTTCACCGAAAATCCCGACGACCTCGCCATCATCAACTACACCTCGGGCACCACCGGATTTTCCAAAGGCGTGATGCTGCCCTACCGCAGCCTGCACTCCAACGTGGAGTTCGCCTGCGACGCGCTCAAAGACCTCAAGGCCGGCGACAACGTGGTGGCCATGCTGCCCACCGCGCACATGTACGGCATGGCCTTCGAGTTCCTCTACGAGGTGCTCGTGGGCTGCCACGTGCAGTTCCTCACCCGCCTGCCCACGCCAAAAATCATCCTCGACGCCTTCGCCGAAGCCAAGCCGCGCATCATCGTAGCGGTGCCGCTCATCATCGAAAAAATTTACCGCAACAACCTGCAGCCGATGCTCAAAAAGCCCGCCATCCGCGCCATGCTTTCGCTGCCGGTGCTCGAGCATCAGGTGCGGCGCACCATCAACAGCAAGCTCAGCGCCATCTTTGGCGGCAGCTTCCTCGAGGTCATCGTCGGCGGCGCCTCCTTCAACCAGGAGGTGGAGCGCTTCTTCCGCAAAATCGGATTCCGCTACACCGTGGGCTACGGAATGACCGAATGCGGCCCCATCATCGCCTACGAGGACTGGAGCAAAATGCCGCTCTTCTCCTGCGGCAGAGCGGTGCTCAACATGGAGCTGCGCATCGATTCGCCCAACCCCGAAAGCGTCGTGGGAGAGGTGCAGGTGCGCGGCAAAAACGTCATGCTGGGCTACTACAAAAACCCGCAGGCCACCCGCGAAATGTTCACCACCGACGGCTGGATGCGCACCGGCGACCTCGGCATCCTCGACAAAAACGGCTACCTCTACCTGCGCGGCAGAAGCAAAAATTTGATACTCGGACCATCGGGGCAAAACATCTTTCCCGAAGAAATCGAGGACAAGCTCAACAACATGCCCTACGTGCAGGAGAGCCTCGTCATCGAGTGGGGCGACAAGCTGGCCGCGCTCGTGTATCCCGACTACGACCAGCTCCAAGCAAACAGCAAGAGCGAGGCCGAAGCAATGGAAGAAATGCGCACCGCCGTCAACGCTACACTGCCCGTCTACAGCCAGATTGCGAAGGTGAAGGTGTTTCCCGAAGAGTTCGAAAAAACACCCAAGCGCAGCATAAAACGATTCATGTACAAGGGCATTTCGGTCTAAGCCCGCACCCCCGACAAACCAACGACACCAACACTTTTAGAGCCATGATACAGCCATCAACCCTCAGCTTTTTGCGCCTGCTGGCGCGCAACAACAACCGCGACTGGTTCAACGCCCACCGCGATGACTACCTCGCCGCCAAGGCCGACGTGGAGCAGCTGGCCGCCCAGCTGGCCATCGGCATCAACGAGTTCGACCGCTCCATTGGCGACCTCGCGCCCGACGACTGCATGTTTCGCATCTACCGCGACACGCGCTTTGCGAACGACAAAACGCCCTACAAAACCAACTTTGGCGCAGTCGTGCAGCGCGGCGGAAAGAAGACCGCCTACGCCTGCTACTACGTCCACATCGAGCCAAACAACTGCTTCCTGAGCGGCGGCATCTACATGCCCGCACCGCCCACGCTCAAGGCCATTCGCCAAAGCATTGCCGACAGCTACAAGGAATTTTCGAAGCTGGTGAAGGAGCGCAATTTCAAAAAATACTTCACCGCCATCGTGCCCGACAGCAAGCTGCAGCGCGTGCCCGCAGGCTTCGACAAGGACTCGCCCGCCGCCGAATACCTCAAGCAGCGCGACTTCTACGTGATGCGCCCCGTGAGCAGCGACGAGCTGTGCAGCCCCGCCTTCCTCACCGAAACCCTGCAGGCGTTCAAATCTTTGATGCCGCTGAATAGGTTTTTTAATGAGGCGATTGATGAGGCTTGAGGTGAGACGTGAGACGTGAGACGTGAGATTGCATCACGCCAGCTGCCCAGCGGTGCCGAAAACACCAAATATCACCCCCAAAAACACCATGCAATTATGGCCACAAAAAGGTACTTCTGGAAGGTTTGGCTTCGCCCAAATCTGCTGACCAAAAACGTAGCGAACAGCTACGTTGCCGAGACTTCCATCGCCGGCCGAACCTTGCGCAACGAGGACATCGCGCGGCTCATTAAGGATAGCGGATCCGAGCTGAACCACGCAACGCT
>JAITOI010000142.1 GCA_031289995.1 Prevotellaceae bacterium
CTGTGCCCTGAATATGTAGGGACGCGATTAATCGCGTCCCTACCCCGTGCGCAAGACCGCGCATGGGTTGCCGTCCGCAGGCTGCGCTACCGCTTGCCTGCGGTTATGAAAATTGCGTCCCTTCGGGACTTCACAATGGTTGCTGCAAGTCCCGCACGGGACGGCAATTATTAATCCTAGACGTAAGTCTACGGTAGCGAAAACAAGCGTGTGTCTTGCGCACGGAGCACAGGCCTCCTTCGCGGCACCACCTTGCACCCGTGCGCACGGCAGGACGATTGGAATAGCACCTAAAAAAAAGTTTTAGCCTCTTCACTATTCACTCTTCACTATTCACTATTCACTATTCACTATTCACTATTTTTCCCTACCTTTGCCCCCCTAAATTTTATCCACAAGCTATGCTTGCCAAACGCATCATCCCCTGCCTCGACATCAAGGACGGACGCACGGTGAAGGGCATCAACTTCGAGAACATCCGCGACGCGGGCGACCCCGTGGAGCTGGGCGCAGAGTACAGCCGGCAAGGCGCGGACGAGCTCGTCTTCCTCGACATCACAGCCTCGCACGAGGGAAGAAAAACCTTCGCCGAGCTGGTCAAAAAAATTGCGCAGCACATCAGCATTCCGTTCACCGTGGGCGGCGGCATCAACGAGCTGAGCGACGTGGAGCGGCTGCTGGCGGCGGGCGCCGACAAGGTGTCGGTCAACTCCGCCGGCCTGCGCAACCCGCAGCTACTCGACGAGGTGGCGCGCAACTTCGGCAACCAAGTGCTGGTGTGCGCCATCGACGCCAAGCTCGAAAACAACCGCTGGACCTGCTACCTCAACGGCGGCCGCGTGCCCACCAACCGCGAGCTGCTGAGCTGGGCAAAGGAGGCCGAACAGCGCGGCGCGGGCGAAATTCTTTTCACCAGCATGAACCACGACGGCGTGAAGCAGGGCTTTGCCTGCGATGCCTTGGCCACGCTCTCCGACGCGCTCAGCATACCCATCATTGCCTCGGGCGGCGCCGGCACGATGCCGCATTTTGCCGAGGTGTTCAGCCTCGGAAAGGCTGATGCAGCCTTGGCTGCAAGCATTTTCCACTTCAAGGAAATCGGCATCGCTGAGCTGAAGCAGTACCTCGCAGAGCAGGGCATCGTGGTGAGAATGTAGCTGCACAACCCTGTTATTTTGTATAAATTTTAGCCCCGCTAACATCTTCCGAAAAAAAATTTTACTACCTTTGTCGGCGCAAAAAAAATCAACAGCATTTTTTACCACAATAAAGCAGGCATTTTATCAAACATTTTTATGAACAGAAACGCTTTCTACTCGCTGCTTCTCTGCGTTTGCTTACCCCTTGTTGGCTTCGCCCAAACGGTGGTGGTGTCGGGACGTGTAACCGACGCTGCCGATAAGGCGCCGCTGCCGGGCGTGATGGTGCAGGTGCAAAAAACTACCATCGGCGTGTTTACCGACAACAACGGTGCCTACTCCATCACCACAAAGGTGGGCGACGTGCTCACGTTTGCGATGATGGGGATGACCACCGCAAGCCGCACCGTTGCTGGTGATGGCGGCGCGGTGGACGTGGAGCTGAGCGCCAACCAGCAGATGCTCGATGAGGTGGTGGTGGTGGGCTACGGTGTGATGAAGAAGCGCGACGTGTCGGGTGCTGTGGCGCAGGTGAAGGGCGACGACCTGATGAAGGGCAACCCCGCCAGCAGCATCAACCAGGCGATGCAGGGCAAAATTGCAGGCGTGGTGGTGGCGCAAAATGACGGCGCTCCGGGAGGCGGCATGAGCATCCAGGTGCGCGGCACCAACTCGTTTTCGACCAGCTCGCAGCCGCTCTACGTCGTGGACGGCATCCCCTTCGACGCAGCTGGCACGCCCAGCAACGGCGCCACCGGAGCCGACAACCACTCGTCGGCAAATGCGCTGGCGCTCATCAACCCCAACAACATCGAGTCGATTGAAATTTTGAAGGACGCTTCGGCCACCGCCATCTACGGCTCGCGCGGCGCAAACGGCGTGGTGCTCATCACCACCAAAAAGGGCGCAACCGACGGCGGCAACGACAAGATTGAGGTGTCGGCAAACCTAAGCGTGTCAACGATTGCGCGGCGCGTGGAGGTGCTCAACGCCTACGACTACGCCCTCTACCGCAACGAGCAATTGGCCAACGATGGAGCCGAGCTGGAGTTCAACGGCGAGTGGAGCTACCAGCGCTCCGACAACCTTGTGCTCCCCACCACAGGCCGCTACCAGCCTCGCCCCGAAGACTTCTTGGCCTACCGCACGGTGTACGACGATTACGGCAATTCGGCGCTCGTGCAGGGCACCGATTGGCAGGATGAAATTTACCAAACAGGCCTGCTGCAGGAGTACAACGTGCGCGTGTCGGGTGGCGGAAGCCAAGGCTGGCACTCGTTTTCGGGCAACTACCTGTCGCAAGACGGCATCATTGTCGGCTCGGGATACAGCCGCTACAACCTCGCCACCAACCTTGGCCGCAAGGTGCACAAGTGGGTCGAAATTGGCACCAGCATTAGCTTCACCAACTCCACCACCGACTTTGCCAGCAACACCTACAACAAGGGTATCATCCGCTCGGCGCTGATGTTTTTGCCCACGGCCAACGTGAGCATGGAACCCTCCGCAGCCGACGAGCTGGGCTGGCTGGCGGCCAACCCCTACCTCTACGTAACCACCGCCAAAGACCAGATGAAGCAGCTCAACATTTTCACCTCGAGCTTCGTGGAGCTGACGTTTACCGACTGGCTCAAGTTCCGGCAAAACCTTGGCCTGGGCTACACCGGCAACGCCCGCAGCACCTACTACGGCCGCCACACGCAGGAGGGACGAACGCCCACCAACGGCGTGGCCAGCCAAGCCGACAACTGGTGGCAAAGCACCACCTCCGAGTCGCTGCTCACGTTCTACAAAACGATAGACAAGCACTCGCTCAACGTGGTTGCCGGCTTCACCTACGAGGAGGGCAACGGCGGCAATAAAACCATCTCGAGCCAAAATTTTCCGTCCGACCAAACGGAGTACTACAACCTCTCGGCAGGCCTCAACCCGCAAACGCCCACCAGCGGCCGCCAGCGCACGCAGCTGGTGTCGCTGCTGGGGCGCGCCAACTACGTGTACAACGACAAGTACATCCTCACCGCATCGTTCCGTCGCGACGGCTCGAGCAAATTCGCGCGGGGCAATAAATTCGCCAACTTTGCATCGGGTGCGCTGGCCTGGCGCATCTCGGAGGAGGAGCTTGTCAAGCAGCTCAACCTGTTCAGCAACCTCAAGCTGCGCCTTAGCTACGGGCAAACCGGCAACCAAGGAATTGGCAGCTACGAAACCCTGCCGATGCTGGCCATTGCCAACTATCCCGTGGGCGGAAGCCTTGCCAGCGGCTACGCAGAGGAGGTGTGGCGCGGCCCGCTCAACCCCGACCTCAAGTGGGAAGTAACCGACCAGTACAACGCCGCGCTCGACATCGGCCTCGCCAAAAACCGCATCAACATTACGGTTGAGGGCTACTACAAGAAGACCGACGGCCTGCTGCAGATGATTACCATCCCATCGAACACCGGATTTTCTACGCGCCGCGTGAACTCCGGAAACGTTGCCAACGCGGGGCTTGAGCTATCGGGCAACTTTGTGGCGGTGCAAGATTACGCCGGATTTTCGTGGTCGATAGACGCCAACATTTCGTTCAACCGCAACGAAATTGGCGGCCTCGAAGGCGACCAGTTTGCCACCTCGCTGTGGTCGTCGGCCGACCAAGTGTTCATCCAGCGCAACGGCCTGCCCATTGGCGCCATGTACGGCTACGTGGAGGATGGCTTTTGGGACAACGTGAGCGAGGTGCGCGCATTCGCGCAGTACAAATCGCTTTCGGACGCGGAGGCTCAAGCTATGGTGGGCGAAATTAAGCGCCGCGACCTGAACGGCGACGGCCAGCTCGACGCCGGAGACCGCACCATTATTGGCAACACCAACCCCGACTTCGTGTACGGCCTCACCAGCAACATGGCTTGGCGCGGCCTAACGCTGAGCATCTTTGTGCAGGGCGCGTACGGCAACGACATTTTCAACGGCAACCTGATGGACATCAAAATGGCCAACCACGGCAACATCCCGCAGTTCGCCTACGACTCGCGCTGGACACCCGACAACACTGCCAACGCCAAGTGGCCGCGCCCCATCTCGAACTACAACCGCGAGTGGTTCATCACCGACCGCTACGTGGAAGACGGCTCGTACCTGCGGCTCAAAAACGTGTCGCTAAGCTACACCATTCCCGTGAAAATAAAGGGCATCGAAAGCATCAACGTCTACGCCAGCGCCACCAACCTGCTTACGCTAACGCGCTACAGCTGGTTCGACCCCGACGTGAACGCCTTTGGCGACGACGCCTCGCGGCGCGGCGTGGACATCTACTCGTACCCCAGCAGCAGAACGGTTTCGCTGGGCGCGAAGATTACGTTTTAATTTGAAGATTTGAAGACTTGAAAATTTGAAGATTTGAAGACTCGAAAAATGAAAGCTGAAGTAAAAATACTCGCACTTTTCCTGCTGCTCGGCGCAACGTTTTCGTCGTGCGAAAGCATGCTCGACGAGCAGGTGTTTGACGCGGTGAGCGAGCTGCCCGATTCGGACGAGGGCGCCGACCAGTACGCTATGGGCGCGTACAGCTACCTGCTCAACGATATGCTGCGCTGGGACCAGCTTCCCAAGACGCTCGAAATGGATTGCGACTACGCCACCGGCCCCGACTGGTCGCTCGCCAACATTGGCGCGGGCAACTTTCAGGGCGAAATGGACCCCGTGTGGAACAAGTGCTACACCCTCATTCACCGCACCAACAACGCCATCGAGAGCATCGAAAAAATGCAGCACGCATCGAACAAAAACAACAACATCGGCGAGATGAAATTCCTGCAGGCCTACGCCTACTTTGTGCTGGTGCGGGCCTACGGCCGCGTGCCGCTGCACAAGCGCTCGGTGAGCGTTGACCCGGACTTCAGCAAGCCCCGCGCAGCCATTGCCGACGTGTACCAGCACATCATCACCATCCTCACCGAAGCCTGCCATCCCGAAACCGGAATGTACAAAAATACCGACGCGCAATTCAAGGAAGGACGCGCCTCGGCGGGTGCCGCTGCCGCCTTGCTGGCAAAGGTTTTCGTAACCATGGCATCGGGCGCAATGGAGAACGAAAAAGTTACCGTGCGCGGAGGAGAAACCCACAAGATGAACGGCGACACCAAGCAGTACCTCGCTCCCGCGGCAACCGAATACACGCTGGCTAAGCTGGAGGGCTACGACTTCGACCTGACCGACTACTACGCCCGCGCCAAGGTGGTGGCCAAAGACATCATCGACGGCGCCTACGGCAGCTACGACTTGCTGCCCCACGACCAGCTGTGGACTATCGCCATGCGGCACAAGGTGGAGCACATCTTCATGATTCAGCCCGTGTCGGGCGACGCCGTGTATGGCGCAGGCATTGCCCGCTACTACACCGGCACCACCGACGGCACGGAGATGATAATCGAAGGCCTGTTCCACGGCTGCAGCAACGCCTGGTACCGCCTGTTTGACCAAGGCGCCACGCAAGACCTGCGCGTGGAGCAAGGCGTGATGCACCGCTGGATTAACCGCGACTACCACCAGTCGTGGAACGGCGGAGCCTTCTACCCCGACGACGAGCTCTGGACCGGCGAAGATGCGCCGCGCGGCATCTGGGCAAGCAAGGCAAAAGGCTACTACATCGACGAGCAAACCAGCGCCCAGATTGCCGTGACGAAGGATAAGCTCTTCGACGACGGGCGCGACTACGTCAACAACAAATCGGCCGATTGCAGCGCCTTCCTGACCAAGTACTACAACGCCACCGACCGCTCGCTGCCGAAAAGCGACGTGCCCTACCCCATCCTGCGCTTCGCCGACGTGCTGCTGCTCTACGCCGAAGCCTGCAACGAAACGGGCGAGCTGCAAAACGCCATCAGCGCGCTCAACAGGGTGAGGACGCGAAGCAACGCCAAGCTCTACACCCGAGAAGGCGCTAAGGACGCGCTACGAACCTACATCTTCGAGGAGCGCGCAAAGGAGCTCGCGCTCGAAAGCGACCGCCGCTGGGACTTGATTCGCTACGGCATCTACATCGACGTGATGAACGCCATCGGCACCGACGAAAATGACATCAAAAAATTGCGCACCCGCAACAAGCACGAGCTATTCCCAATCCCTGTGGACGCCATTTCGACCAACAAAAACTTGGCTAATGACCAAAATCCGAATTGGAGCTAGGGA
>JAITOI010000194.1 GCA_031289995.1 Prevotellaceae bacterium
GGGGTGCCGTCCCTGCGGGACTTGTCTGTGCGCTCTTTGCCACCGCTCAACCCACTGGAAAAACCTTATTTTTCTAAGGATACCTTAGTAGCAAACCAGGATTGGCGGGGTCTTGCGCACGGAGCACAGACCTTCTTCGGGGCACAAGTTACACCCGTGCGCCATGCAGAACGCTTGGAGTAGCCCTTCAAAATAGCATGTATCCCAATTTTACTACCTTTGCCCCCGCATAAATTTTACTTTTTTACACCGCCATGAAACACTTCCTTTCACTCCTGATTTCGCTTTTGCCCGTCGGCTACGCTGCGTCGGCAAAGCCCGCCGTGCTTAGCGCGAGCGACTACCAGCGCCACGTGGACTACTTCAACCGCATGGAAGACGAAAACATTGCGCAAGCCGTGCCCAACGCGCAGGCATGGGATTTTTTGCAAAAAAACATTCCGCTTTTTGCCTGCCCGCAGGACAACTTTGAGCAGCTCTACTACTTCCGCTGGTGGGCGGTGCGCAAGCATTTGCGCCAAACGCAGGACGGCTACGTGTTCACTGAATTTCTGGTGCCACGCAACTACGCCGACAAGCACAACATGATTAGCAGCGCCCTTGGCCACCACATCTTCGAGCTGCGCTGGCTGCACGAGCAGCACTACCTCGACAGCTACGTGCACGTGTGGTATCGCGGCAACGATGGCGCTCCGCTCAAGCGCCTGCGGGCGTTCAGCAGCTGGACGGCCTACGCGCTGCTCAACCGCTACTACGTGAACCTCGATGCCAAATTTCTTTCCGACTTGCTGCCCGATTTGCAGGCCGAGTACGCCGCATGGGAGCTCGAAAAACGCTTGCCCAGCGGCCTCTTTTGGCAGTACGATGTGCGCGACGCAATGGAGGAAACCATCAGCGGTGGGCGGCGCGAAAAGAACGCGAGGCCAAGCATCAACAGCTACATGTTCGGCAACGCGCAGGCCATTGCCAGCGCCGCAAAGCTGGCCGGCAAGGGCGATGTGGAGAGCCTGTTTCGCGCCAAAGCCGATACGCTCAAAACCCTTGTGGAGCAAAGGCTGTGGAGTCCGCAGCTGGGATTTTTTGAGACGCTCAAGCAGGCCGATACCTTTGCGCACGTGCGCGAGGCGATTGGCTACATGCCGTGGTACGTCAACATGCTGAGCGCCGATGCACGCTACAACAGCGCATGGCGCGAGGCGCTCGACGAGCACGGTTTTTTGGCGCCCTACGGCCTCACCACCGCCGAGCGTAGGCATCCGCAATTCCGCACGCACGGCTGCTGCAAGTGCGAGTGGGACGGCGCTATCTGGCCGTTTGCCAGCGCGCAAACGCTCACCGGAATAGCCAACTTTATGAACGCGCAGCAGCAAAATGTGGTGAGCGATTCGGCCT
Source organism: Prevotellaceae bacterium (assembly GCA_031289995.1). The sequence goes on from JAITOI010000194.1 coordinate 1,393, forward strand.
ACTTTCGCCTGCTCGAGCTCTACGTCGAAGCGCAGCATCACCGCGGCAGGCCTTACGTTGGCGAGTATCAGGATGAGCAGACGGGCTACTGGCTCAAGGGCGACCAAGAGCGCAGCCGGTACTACAACCACTCCACCTTTGCCGACCTCATCATCACCGGCCTTGTCGGGCTTCGGCCTCGCCCCGATAGCGTGCTTGAGGTGCACCCGCTCATCCCGCAAGCCAAGTGGGATTGGTTTTGCCTCGACAACCTGCTCTACCACGGAAAAATCATCACCATCGTGTGGGACAAGGATGGTACGAAGTTCAATCGTGGCAAGGGTTTCAGCGTGCTGGTCAACGGTAAGGAGCAGGCGCGTTCCGCCACGCTGAGCAAGCTGGAATGCCTGCTGCCGTAGCGCTACGTAGCGAATGGAAGGTTGATGGCAACCACAAATTTTCCGCTATTTTTTTGGATTTGCAGCGAGGCAACGTCGCCGTACAGCAGGCGCAGCCGCTCGCCGGCGTTGCGTAGGCCGCTGCCTGCACCTTTGCGTGCGGTGGCCAGGTCGGGGTCGTAGTCGTTGCGAATTTCGATGTGCAGCTGCTGCGCTTTGCGCGTGGCGGTGGCGTTGATGTTCACCGTTTCGACGCTCTCGTACACGCCGTGCTTCACCGCGTTTTCGAACAGCGGCATCAGCAGCATGGCGGGTATGGGGCAGCCCATGCAGCCCTCGTCGGCGTCGATGTGGTAGCGCAGCTTTTCGCCAAATCGCAGCTTCTCGATGGCGAGGTATCGCTCCACGTTTTCCACCTCCTCGCGCAGCGTTGCCGTTTCGCGGTGCGTGGCCTGCACGGCGTAGCGCAGGTAGTCCGACAGCGCTACCAGCATCTCCTGCGATTGCTCCGCATCCCTTGGTATTAGGGCGTTGAGCGAGTTGAGGCTGTTGAACAAAAAGTGCGGGTTGATTTGCGATTTGAGCAGGTTGAGCTCGCTATCTTTGAGCATTTTTGTGAGGGTAATTTCGTTGGCAGCTTTGGCGTTGAGCTGCTTGATGTAGATGTAGAGGTAGTAGGTCAGCGCCGCCACCACGTACAGCAGTCCGGCCTCCATTGCTTTCCACGGCAGCGATTTGAGCAGGTAGTGCTGCCACTGCTCGCTGACGTCTTCCACAAAATCGAAGTACAGCACAACCGTGTAGCAGCCCACGCAGGCGAGCAGGATGCCGTAGAGGGCAGCGTGCATGGCAAGGCTGCTGAAGCGCCAGGTGGGCATCAGCTCGCGCGAGTAGCTAATGGGGTACCACAACCGCCGCAACATCACCGCCATCAGCAGCGAAAAAAGCGCGGCGTCGAGGGCGGCCAGCGAGGGCGGTAGCTCGCCCACAATGCCCGCCACCAGCGCGTGGACAAGCGCGATGGGCACCCACGCCACGGCGTAGGCAATGCGCACGCCGTAGCTGGCGGTTATGGGGTTGCGATTCACGGCGCGAAAGGCTTACTCGTAGGCGCCCATCTTGAGCATGGTCACCTCTTTGGGCGAGAGCTGACGCCACTGCCCGCGCTCAAGCGATTTTTTGGTTAGGCCTGCAAAGTACACGCGGTCGAGCTTTTTCACCTCGTAGCCCAGCGCCTCAAACATGCGGCGCACCACGCGATTTTGCCCCGAGTGAATTTCGAGGCCAATCACCGTTTTGTCGTCCAAGTCGGCGTAGCCAACCTCATCGGCAATGGCCATGCCATCCTCGAGATCCACGCCTTCGACCAGCTTCTCCATGTCGGGTTTTTTGAGCGTTTTGTCGAGCGTAGCTTGGTAGACTTTTCGCTTGCTGTAGCTGGGGTGCGTGAGCTGCTTGGTGAGCTCGCCATCGTTGGTAAACAGCAGCACGCCGGTGGTGTTTTTGTCGAGCCTGCCCACGGGATAAACGCGCTCGCTGCACGCGCCCGCAATAAGCTCCATCACGGTTTTGTCGGCGTGCTCATCCTCCACGGTGGTAACGTATCCCTTGGGTTTGTTGAGCAGGATGTACACCTTTTTTTCGCCCGACAGCTTGTCGCCGTTCCAGCGAATGTCGTCGGTGGACAGCACCTTTGTGCCCAGCGTGGTAATCACCTCGCCGTTCACCGTAATCTCACCCTTCTGGATGTACTCGTCGGCTTCGCGGCGCGAGCACACGCCAGAGTTGGCGATGTACTTGTTGAGGCGCACTGGCGCGTTCGGCTCCTTCACCTGAATTTCGCGGCGCGGCTTGAACTCCCTTACGGGCTGCTCGTCGCGCGGGGCAAAGGTTCTGGGGCGGTAGCCATCCCTTTCGCCGCGCTCGCTGCGGGCGTACGGACGCGGGCCTCCGGCATCGCTCTTGCCGTAGCTGCGACGCTCGCCAAATGGCTTGTCGTCGCGCCTGCCGTAGGGTTTGTCGTAGGGTTTGTCGTCGCGCTTGCCGTAGGGTTTGTCGTACGGTTTATCGTCGCGCCTGCCGTACGGACGTTGGCCTCCGGCATCGCTCTTGCCGTAGCTGCCGTAGCTGCTGCGGCGCTCGCCGAATGGCTTGTCGTCGCGCTTGCCATACGGTTTGTCGAACGAGCCTGACGTGCGACGAGGCTTATCATCCCAGTCGCCACGCGGCTTGCGCGGGTAGCTGCGCTCGCCATCGTCGTGGCTGCTGCGGGTGGGAGTGCGACGTTCGCTGCGCGGTTTATCCGTGCTGAACTTGGTAAATGCAGGCTCGCGCTTGCCCTCATTGTCAAACGTAGGGTAGCTGCTGCTGCGCCGCGGACGTTCGCCGCCAGCATCGCTGTAGGCCTTACGGGCAGGGCGTGGGGGCTTGTCATCATAGCTTTCGTAGCGGCGTGGTTCGGCGGGTTCGGTGCGATTTTTGAAGTAGCTTTGCCGCGTGGAGCTGCGCGGCTCAGGTCGCTCATTGTCGGACGTGCGCGATGGGCGTTCGGCTTCGCCCTCATCGTTGCGGCTTGCCCTTGCGGGAGGGCTTGATTGCGCTCGCTTGCGCTGCAAGCTACCGGTGCGCGGACGGTAGGCCTGCGGTTCTTCGTGTTGATTTTCCATTGCTTTGGATTTAATTT
>JAITOI010000031.1 GCA_031289995.1 Prevotellaceae bacterium
ATTGTGAAGTCCCGAAGGGACGTAATTTTCATAACCGCAGGCAAGCGCAGCCTGCGGACGGTGACCAACTTGCGTCTTGCGCACGGAGCACAGGCCTCATTCGGGGTATGGCCTGCACCCGTGCGCACGGCAGGACGCTACCAATTTTTGATGCGGTTGCCCTGTGTGCGATGCAATTGATGTGCGATTATGCGATGTGCGACAATGCCAGCGTCTATGTGCGATGCAATTGATATGCGATGTGCGACAATGCGATATGCGACAATGCCAGCGTCTATGTGCGCTGTCGCATAATCGCATATCCACGGAACTCAGCACTGGCATTGTCGCACATCGCATATCGCAAAATCGCATTATCGCATTATCCTCACCCCCTTCACCCCCTCCACCTTCGTGTCGATGGTGCCGTTGGGCAACTTTTTGTGGCTGATTTTTACCACTCCGTGAGGCGTTGGGAAGTTACCTTCGGCCCAGTCGAGGTCGCCCAAAAACGGCGCCACTTTTAGGGTTTTGCAGCCTGCCTCCAAAATCTGCACGCCCAAAACGTGCTCGATGAGCCAGCTCGCCGGCCCCGAAGACCAGCCGTGGCAAAGGCTGTGGCGGTAGCCCGGGTAGCAGTATGCGCCAAAGTCGCCGTGAATATCTTTTTTGCCGGCCTGCGGCAGCTCGTCAATGCGGGTGGGATTTTGCGCTATCCAGTCGAGGTCAAAATCTTCCCAAAACGAGGTGGCGCCAAGGTCGAGCATCGCTCCCCAGTACTGCCTGATGACGTCCATCGCCTGCTGCTGCTGGCCTGCTTTGGCCTGCGCTTCGAGCATGTAGTAGCCGTAAAAAGTGGAGAAGCCTTTCGCGCCGTCCACCGACACCACCTTGTTGCAAGCCTCGGCTGCATCTACGATTCCGGCAATCGCCATCAGCGCTGCTGCCTGCTTGAGGCCGTTGTCGGGCAGCGTTTGTTTGCCCAGGCGGTTGAGCGTAACATCGCACTGCGCAAGGGCTGCAGGCTGTTTGAGAATGGTGCATAGCTCCTTCGCGTCGCGCATCGCCCAGGTGAGCAGCGCACGGTAGCCCGCCGCCACGCCTGGCTGGTTGGGGCTTGAGGGCCAGTCGAGGAACATGCGCCCGCCGAGGGAATCGCTGCCATCCTCGTTAATTTTGCCGGCGATGAAATCTATCAACCCCACGATGTAGTCCTTGTGTTTTTGCAGAAAGGTGAGGTCGCCGTGGTGCATATACCATTCCTTGTGGATGATGAGGTACCAAAACGAGTAGGCGCTCATGCCGTTCATCCATCCGGGCAGCGGGAACTGCGTGCAGGCAAGGTCGAGGCTTTGCGGCACAACGGGGTTGTTGCCAAACACGTTTTTGATGGTCATCACTTCGGGGTGCATGTCGCCCAGCCACACGCAGCGGTCGCGCTTGATGCCGTCCCACAAAAACTCCTGCATGTTGAGGTGCACGGTGTAGGCGGCGGTAGCCCAAATTTGGTTGAGCCGCTCGTCGCTGCAGCGGAACGAGCCGAGGTAGGGAATGTTGCGGATGCGAAGAATGGCGCGGGCTTCCTTGATGTTGATGGTGCGGTTGTTTTCGAGCAGGTCGATGCGCACAAAGCGGAATCCGGTGTTGCCAATTTCGATGCTTCCGGTGCGCGGAATTTCGACCACGATGTCGCGCTTGGCGTGGTCGTCGGTGGCAAATCCCACCTTCCACTCCGTGTTAAGCGTTTGGCTGTTGGCCTCGCCCACGGATTCGCCAAACCGAATGCGCACCAGCGATGGCCTGCGGTCGCCACCGCCCATCACCAGCTGCAGTCCGCCGTGCAGCTCGCGTCCGTAGTCGAGCATCAGCGAGGGCTTTTCGTTTTCGGTGCTCACCATGCGGCAGTAGCGCGTGGTGGGCGCCATGTCGGCCTGGCCGTTGCCTGCGGTGAGCAGCACGTCGGTGTTTTGCACCAGCTTTCCGTCGGCGCCACCATACGTCCACACCACGCGTTGCGGGGCAAGGTAGGTGCGGTCTAAGGGGTCGGCCTGCGCCACGGCCGTGTTGGCTGCGCCAAAAATCGGCGGCAGCATCGGCTGCGCGAAACCAAGGCTGGGCGCAGCACAGAGCAGGATGAGAGGGATTTTTTTCATGTTCGTAGAAAGTGTTTTTAGAATGGTTTATGCAATGTTTTTTTCATGGAGCAGGGGCAACATAAATGCTGCCCCTGCGGTGGTTTGCCATGATTGTGCTGAGTGGGCTTACTCGCGCTCCAGCACTGTGGTAGCAAGCTGTTGCTTCAGCTCCTTGCTGGGCGCAAAAATGACGCGCACAGCCTCCACGTTCGACTCCGAAAAGTCCTCCTTGTTGACAACACCCTTGCTGGATACTGTCAGCCGCACGGAGCCAAAGTTGCCCAGCTTAACGTTTTTGCCGGCCTTGAGAACCTCTGGCAGCTCGTCAAAAAAGCCGTAGAGCACTTTCTCAATCTCTTTAGGGTCTAACGACGTCTTCTCTGCCAGCAATTTGGCAAAGTCTTTGAAGTTAGCCTTCCCCGAGGTGATGGGGCTTACGTGCCACGTGTGCGGCGCCGCTGGGTTCGATGGATTTCTCCGCTCCCTTAATTTGTACTTCATAACCTGTTCTGTTTTTTTGTAATGAAAATAAAATAAAATAATTCGAGTCTTTTGTCGCCGCTGCTTCACATGTGCTGACACAGGTTTTGACAAAAACGCCGCAAAGATACAAGGAAGATTCCACACCACCAAATAATTTGCAAAAAAAATTGTTGAGCTGGGGAGTTTATTGCCGGTTTTGAACGTCCAAAAGCACAACTTCTACGCTGTTTTCCAACTTTTTAAAGCCCTTGTCGGCGGTAACGAGTAGCAGCCCAAAATATTTTGCGGTAGCCGCAATGATTGCGTCCGGAACGGCGATGTTGTGCTGCTGTTTGATGGCAATCGACAGGTCTTTTTTTGCCCAACAATTCAACTTCGGTTATCACCGAAATGGCGAGCTTGC
>JAITOI010000063.1 GCA_031289995.1 Prevotellaceae bacterium
ATCTCCACCGACCGCAGGTTGTCCCTTCCGGTGCGCTTCAGCACCGCGTTGAGGAAAGCCAGCAGCTGCTCCTCGTCGCCCTTCTCGCCCATCGTTTTCAAAAACAGGTAATCGTTTAGCGGGTTTAACCGTCCTATGCTTTTTTCTTCAGCCATTTTTTCATCTCAAATTTTAGACTTAAAGTACTCAATCGTTTTTTTCAACCCCTCGTCGAGCGGGATGGCAGGCTGCCAGCCGTCCAGCAGGGCGTAGGCTTGGTCGATGTTGGGCTTGCGCTGGCGGGGGTCGTCGGCGGGCAGAGGGTGGAATACGATTTGCGATGCGGAGCCGGTGAGGGCAATGATTTTTTGCGCCAGCTCAAGCATCGTGAACTCGCCCGGATTGCCAATGTTGACGGGGCCTATCACGCTGTTGTCGGTGCGCATCATGCGGATGAAGCCCTCCACGAGGTCGTCCACGTACTGAAAGCTGCGGGTCTGCGTGCCGTCGCCGTAGATGGTAATGTTTTCGCCGCGCAGAGCCTGCACGATGAAGTTGCTCACCACGCGCCCGTCGTTGGGGTTCATGCGGGGGCCGTAGGTGTTGAAGATGCGCACAATTTTGATGCGCACGTCGTTCTGGCGGTGGTAGTCCATGAAGAGGGTTTCGGCGCAGCGCTTGCCCTCGTCGTAGCACGAGCGGATGCCGATGGGGTTGACGTTGCCCCAGTAAGCCTCGGGCTGCGGGTGCACGGCTGGGTCGCCGTACACCTCGCTGGTGCTGGCCTGCAGGATTTTTGCCCGCACGCGCTTGGCGAGGCCGAGCATGTTGATGGCGCCCATCACGGAGGTCTTGATGGTCTTGATGGGGTTGTACTGGTAGTGCACGGGCGAGGCGGGGCAGGCGAGGTTGTAGATTTCGTCCACCTCGGCAAAGAAGGGCGTAGTTACATCGTGGCGCACCAGCTCGAAGTAGGGGTTGCCCAGCAGGTGGGCAATGTTTTCCTTGCTGCCGGTAAAGTAGTTGTCGAGGCAAATCACGTCGTTGCCCTCGCGCAGCAGGCGTTCGCACAGCTGCGAGCCAATAAATCCGGCGCCGCCGGTAACGAGTATCCTTTTCATATTTTTTTCCTCCCAATTCCGTAGTACGAAAACCCAAATTCTTTCATCTCCACGGGGTCGTAGATGTTGCGGCCATCGAACACGGCGGGGTGGCGCATCTGCTGCTTGGCCTCGGCGTAGTCGAACACGCGGAACTCCGACCACTCGGTCATCAGCGCCAGCGCGTCTGCGCCTTGCAGCGCCTCGTAGGCGGAGGCGGCGTAGCCGATGCTGTTGCCGAGGGTTTTTTGCGCCTCGCGCATCGCCACCGGGTCGTAGGCAACCACCGTGGCGCCCTGCGCCAGCAGCTGCTCGATGACCGTCAGCGCGGGCGCCTCGCGCATGTCATCGGTGTTGGGCTTAAACGCCAGGCCCCACACGGCAATCTTTTTCCCCTTGAGGCTGCCGCCAAAGTAGGCCAACATTTTTTGGTAGATAAGCAGCTTTTGCCGCTCGTTGACGCTCTCCACCGACTTGAGAATTTCCAACGCGTGGCCGTACTTGTCGGCGGTTTTGATGATGGCCTTCACGTCCTTGGGGAAGCAGCTGCCGCCGTAGCCTGCGCCCGGGTAGATGAACTTGCTGCCGATGCGCCGGTCGCTGCCAATGCCGCGCCGCACAAGGCTTGCGTCGGCGCCGACGAGCTCGCAGAGCTGGGCAATGTCGTTCATAAAGCTGATTTTGGTGGCCAGCATGGCGTTGGCAGCGTACTTGGTGATTTCGGCCGAGGCGATGTCCATAAAAATGATGGGGTGGCCGTTGAGCAAAAACGGGCGGTAGAGCCGCTCCATGAGCGCCTGCGCGCGCTCGCTTTCGGTGCCGATAACGATGCGGTCGGGCTTAAGAAAATCCTCGATGGCGTTGCCCTCCTTGAGAAATTCGGGGTTGGAGGCAACGTCGAACTCCACGTTCGCACCGCGCTTGCTGATTTCGGTCTGCACGGCCTGCTTCACGAGGCGAGATGTGCCAACGGGTACGGTACTTTTGGTAACCACCACCAGGTAGTGGTCGATGTGCTGCCCAATTTCGGCCGCCACCTGCAGCACGTACTTCAGGTCGGCGCTGCCATCCTCTCCGGGCGGCGTGCCCACAGCGATGAAGGCCGCGTCGCAGTCGGCCAAGCTGAGCTGCAACGAGGTTGAAAACGTGAGGCGTTTTTTGGCCACGTTGCGCTTCACCACGTCGTCCAGCCCCGGTTCAAAAATGGGAATTTGCCCCGCGTTGAGGGCTTCAATTTTGGCCTGATTGACGTCCACGCAGGTAACCGTAATGCCCGTCTCCGCAAAGCACGCGCCGCTTACTAAACCTACATAACCCGTGCCAACTACTGCAATTTTCATACACCAATAATTTTGTTTTATTTTATTTTATTTTGTTTCGATGGACAAATAATTAATCGCAAAGGTAACAAATTTAACCAACTTCGGTTCTCCAAAGAGCCAACTTTGGGTCTCCTATAGCCCTCTCTGGAATTTCCAGATAGTTGTCTAAAATTTTGCGACAGCTGTCTGAAATTTTGCGACAGCTGTCTGGAACTTTGCGACAACTGTCTGGAACTTTGCGACGGCTGTCTGAAATTTTGCGACGGATGTCTTGAACTTTGCGACGGCTGTCTTGAACTTTGCGACGGCTGTCTTGAACTTTGCGACCTCTGTCTGGAACTTTGCGACAGCTGTCTTGAACTTTGCGACGGCTGTCTGGAACTTTCAGGGGCTTCCCTGTATTTTCCATAGCCCACTACGCTTCTGATAGTTAACTTACTTTCCATACTATATTCTGCTTATTCTAAAAATTTCTGATTCGGCTGCCGCTCCAAGAAGGCGCGGATGCTGCCATGCAGGTATTCGAGATGCTCGTCCTCGTGGCGCATCGTCCATATTCGCTTTTGGGTGTCGGTGGAGAGCAGCAGCGTGCTCATAAATTGGCTCCGCCACGCTTCGGGACGCGACAGGTAGCGCTCGCTCACCAGCAGGTCGGCCCTGACCTCCGCGAGGGTGCTCGCAATGGCGCTTGTCCATCCGGTGAGGTTCATAGTCTGGTGCGCCTCGTCGCTACGGTTGATGTACTGCAGGAATTCGTAGGCCGCGCTGATGTTTTTTGCCCTGGCGGGAATGCCCCAGCTGCACATCACCACGTACGAGCCGTCGGCGGGAATTTCGAAGGCCACGTCGTTGTTTTCCTCCATGGCCATGATGGCCTCGCTGCTGTAGCACATGGCTATGGTGGCGCTGCTGCCCGCAAAGGTGTGGCCGCCCTCCACGCCCGCGTAGGCCTTGACCAGCGGCGCCTGCTGCTCGAGCGCACGGACAACGGAGTCAACGCGCTCGCGAGTGGTGCTGGGGCCGTAGCAGAGGAGGAAGTGCAGCTGCCGCTTGTACGGGCGCGGGTAGGTGTAGTGCTCGGCCGAGTCGCGCAACAGCTGGCGGTGGAGGTACATCGTGGTTACGGCGTACAGGTCGCGCTCGCGCTGGCGCATTTGGATTTGCCCCGCAAACTTGGGGTTCCACAGCACCTCCCACGACTTTGCCTCCTCGCGCCGCACCGTGCTGGGCCGGTACATGATGCCGCAGGTGGCGTAGCAGTAAGGCCGGGAACGTAGGTTGTCGCGGTCGTAGTGGGACAGGCCGAGTGTCCACGGCTCGTAGATGCTATGCGGGTGGAGGCGTTCCGGGTCGAGGGGTTGCAGGTAGTCGTAGGCGAAAAAAGACTTGTCGGCAGCGCAGAGCATGGGCAGCCAAACGCCCGACACCATTAGGGCGTCGTAGTAGGTCAAGGAATCCTGCGTTAGCAGCGCGTACAGGTTGTCGTTGAAGCTGAAAGAATCGACTTCAACCGTAATGCTGGTGCGGTTTCTGGTCTTGTACTCCTGCTCGAACTGCTTGAGCAGCGCACGGCCAACAATACCGTTGGGAACCAGCAAGCGCAAGGTGTTCTGGGGCGGCCTGCTGGTGCACGCCGCGCCGCCCACCAGCAGGGCAATGGCGATGCAGGGTAGCAGTAGGCCGGATATCATTTTTTTTCGTAGCATGGTTGGGCTTTTCCTGAGTGTGTGGGTTTGCTGTTTTTAGTTGTCATGCTCCTTCCAAAAAGTTGCCATTTGCTCGTCGAGGTAGCGGTGGAAAGGGCTGTAGGGCTTGGCGCTGCAGCACTTCTTAAAAGTTTCTTTCGACAAGAAGCGCGCGTCGAAGTACATGCGCCTCCACAGCGGTGTTTTGCCGGCAAAGAATCCGTTGTCGTGGGAGAGCTCCTGCAGGAAGGCGTCGCTCACCGCCTTGATGGGCGAGGGTAGGCCTTTGGCCATCATGTTGCGCCGCGCCACGTCGGGCTGCGCCATGAAGCGCAGAAAGGCGTAGGCCGCATCCCTATGGGTGGCGGCGGCGGGTATGGCCCAGCTGTCGATGAACAAAACGGAGCCTTCGCGCGGGATGATGAACTCCACGTTGCGGTTGCGGTCCATCACGTTGGCCGCTTGGCAGCTCCACATGATGGCAATGCTGCCGCCGCGGTTGAGCGAAAACTCCAGCCTGTTTTGGGTGCCGTCAAAGTAGCCCATCACGTACTGCCGCTGCTCGCGCAGGGCGGCCATCACCTCGTTCACCTTTTCGGGCGAGTAGTCGTACAGCGTGCTGGTTAGCTCCTTGTGGTAGGCTGGGGGGTAGGTGCAGCGGTCGGAAGCCTCGAGCAGCGAGTCGCGGTTGAGGTAGAGCAAGCCTACGCTCATCAGCTCGTAGTCCGAGCGCTTCATCTGGATGGCGCCGGTGTACTTGGGGTTCCACAGCACGCTCCAGCTCTGCATGTCGGCCACGTGCACGTTCTCCAGCTTGGCGGTGTTGAAGGCAATGCCCATAGCGCCGTAGTTGTAGGGCACGGTGAAGCGGCACTTGTAGTCGGCATCCGCCATCGCTTCGATAATCCACGGCTGGTAGGCCTCGAGCGGAACAATGAGCGAGTGGTCGATGGGCTGTAGCAGGTTGTGCGACCGCAGCTCGCGCACCATGTTTTCGGTGAGGCAAATCAGGTCGCAGTCGAAGCCGCCTTTGAGCAGCGACAAGGCCTCGCTGTAGCCGTTAAAGGGCACCACTTTTACGCTCAGCTGCTCGCCTATTGTGCGGGCATACTTGCGCTCAAACTCGGCCACCAGCTTAGCATCCACGTAGTCGTCCCAGACGCAGATGGTGAGCGTCAGCTCCTTTTTGGCGCAGCCCGAAAAGAGCACCACGAGGGCTGCGATGAGGAAGAAGATTTTTTTCATACGAATTTATAGTAATTACGAATTAAAAATTACGAATTACGGAGGTGTTGTTTCCTTGTCTCCACTCGCTTGTCGTCATTGCGAACCCGAAGGGTGAAGCAATCCAGCAATCGGCTCTGGATTGGCTTCGCCGAACTCGCACTTCGCACTTCGGTTGCTTCGGGCTTTGCCATCGCAATGACGACGAGCGGGTAACGCTGCTACAAAAGTCCCGCAGGGACGACACTTTATTAACCGTAGGCTTTAGCCTACGGTAACGGAGTAGTAACTCTCCGAAGTCCCGCAGGGACGACACTTTGTGTTTGATTTGTTCAAACCCCTGATACTCCTTGGATACTAAAGCACTCATATCAGTCTTTTTGTACCGTTTTCCTGACCTCAGGAAAACGGTCGGTTACTCTTCTTATGGTATCATTTTGTTGAGGTCAACAAATTGATACTGTATCTCAAAACTACTGTTTTCACAAA
>JAITOI010000071.1 GCA_031289995.1 Prevotellaceae bacterium
ATTCCGGCTAAATCTTTTTTTGAGGTGCTATTCCAATCGTCTTGCCATGCGCACGGGTGCAGGTTGTTTCCCGAAGGAGGTCTGTGCTCCGTGCGCAAAGACGCGCGTTTGTGCATACGTGGCTACTAAGGTATCCTTAGAAAACTAAGGTTTTACAATGGGTTAGACTTGGCACGGAACCTCATTTCAACCTAATTTTTCTAACAAAACAACCTCAGTAGCAGGGGAGGTACCCCAGGTTTTTAACCTCATTACCTCATTTACATTCTCAATAAGGGTATTGTCTCATATCGCATAATCGCACATCGATTTTGAGGTTTTTTTGTTGAAGAAAAATTATGTGGAAATGAGATTTGGCTATTTTTTTTTCGTTGGATAGGAAAAGAAGATTACCTTTGCAGCAAATTTAATTCATTTCATCATGGGAGTAGTTCAAACGGAAATCACCCTGAAAAACGGGCTTGATGTTAGCAATGCAGAGCTTGGGTTGCTCAAGCAGTCGGATATTCGGCAAACCACGCTGCAAGCGATAGTTGATACAGGCGCGTGGACGCTTGTGATAAACGAGGATATTCGCAAGCAGCTTGGGCTTCGGATATCGGGCACAGACCCAGCACCATCAACGCTTGCCGATGGCACAGAGGTATACTCTCAGCTTGCGGGTCCGTTGGAGGTTTACTGGCGCGACCGCCGCGTACTGTGCGATGCCTTGGTACTACCCAACGCTCAGGATGTGCTGCTCGGCGCCATTCCGCTCGAGGCAATGGACTTGGTGGTAAGCCCTCGCACGCTGGAGGTGGTGGGTGCTCACGGCGACCAAGCTATGCACCGGCTCGGTTTTAGAGCATCTTGTAGCCATTCTTAGCCGGCATTTTTGTAGTGCCACAAACAAAAAAATCGTTCTGCGAAAGCGGAGCGATTTTTTGTTCGAATCTTCAAATCTTCAAATCTTCAAATCCCCAAATCAGTATTTAACCACCCACTCCCCCCTCCCCTCATTCCCCGCCACATCTGTCGCCGTGAAGCTAATCGTGTGTCGCCGGTTGGCGCGCGGGGCGTCGAGGGTGTGGTGGAAGAGGTTGTTTTTTTCGTCGTACTCAAACAACGCCCAGCGGCCGTCCACGTAGCCTGCGTAGCGCTTCAGCTCGCTCAGGTTGTCCTTCACGCGAAGGCTGATGGTGGGCTGCGTGAGCTTCTTGCCGGCGGCAAAGTTGAGCGGCTTGATGCTGGGCGCAACGGTATCGACCAGCACAAAAAAGCTACCCCAGCTGCGGCTATCGGCCGTGTAGCCGGACGCGGTGCAGGTGGTGGCAAGGACAGATTTTCTTCCCTTGCCGTCCATGCACACCACCACCGCGTGAGCCTGCAAACGCGGGGCAATGTCGGCGGCGATGCGTACGCTCACGGCGCGATGCGGAGGCGTGGTAGGCTGCATCACCGCGTAGATGGGCGATGCGCTGCCGTGCGCCGCGGGCAACACCTGCAGCTCCCAGCGCGAGTGGTCGTACATGACGCCTGCCGGAATGTCAACGCTGAAGCCCTCTGCCGTAAAGCGCCCGCCCATGTCCCAGCTCAGCACCGCCTGCTCGCCTGTGGCTGCAAGGCTTGCCGGCGTTGGCTTTGCTTTGGCGTGCGCCCAAAACTGCAGCGTGCTGCGGTTGCCGGCATCGTCGTCGAGGACGATGCTCACCTTGGCCAGGCCACTGTCGGGCAGCGTCAGCAGGCCTTGGCGGTAGCGCGGGTCGTAGATGCTCAGCCGGTTGTTGGGCGCCACGTAGAGCTTCACCACCGTGCGCCCCGAGCGCTGCCGCTCGTCGAAGTCGAGCATCGCGTTGCAGTAGCGCGTTTCGTCGAAGCCGAAAATTTGCATCGCGTAGGCAAGCGTGATGGAGTCGTCCACGCGCAGCTCAACGTGGCTCACGCCGTAGGTATTTTCGGTGTTGCCGCTCATGCGGTCGAGCAGGTCGAGGCCGAAGAAAGTGGCACCGTCAACCTCAATGGTGTCGCCGTCCAAGAGCGACAGCTTGTGGCCTTGCGTCGCGATGTCGTAGGCTCCGCTGCGCACCGGCACGGCCACTCCCTGCACGGTGTCGAGGCGGTAGGCCATCAGCACGGAGGCCTGTGGTGGCGTGGTGTCGGGCAGCAGCGTTTGGTAAAAGCCGTGCAGCATCACGTTGAACGGGCGCTGCTCGCGGTCGCGAATTTCGAAGTGCAGGTGAGGCCCAAACGAGTTGCCGCTGTTGCCCGAAAAGCCAATCAGGTCGCCCTGCTTGAGCGGGAAAACGGTGGAGTCGAGCTCCACGTCAATCACAAACGATTGCCTTGCGTACTGCGCCTTGCGGAGGTGTTTGGCCACGGGTCTGGTGAAGGATTTGAGGTGGGCGTACACCGAGGTGGTACCGTTGCTGTGCGCCAGGTAGAGCGCGTTGCCGTAGCCCAGCGAGCGAATGCCGATGCGGGCAATGTAGCCGTCGGCCACGGCAAACACCGGCTCGCCCTCGACGCCGCCGGTGCGCAAGTCAACGCCCGAATGCAGGTGCGCGGGGCGCAGCTCGCCAAAGTTGGCCGACAGCGAAATGGGGTAAGCCATGGGCGGCGCGTAGTAGCGCATCGGCGGCGCAAAGGCGGTGGTGGTGGAGGCAGTGAAGGCGCAGCACGCAGCGAAAAAAAAGGGGGACAGAAAATTTTTCATGGCCGCAAAAGTAGCACTTTTTCTGTTGTGGACGAGTATTGCGGAAAATTTTTTTTCATTTTTTTTTGTAGATGAAAAAGTTTTTATACCTTTGCGCGAAAAAATTTTTGTTTTTCTGCTACACAAAAAACTAACAAAACGTAATAATAGCAAGCGATGGCAAAGGAAGTAAACGAGGTACTACGCAGCTTACACGAAAAGTTTGAACAGCTGGTGTCGCGCTACGAAAAAGTGAAAGACGAGCGCGACGGGCTTTTGTCCGACTGTGCTACGCTCAAAGCCAAGGACGACGCGCTTGCTACGCAGCTGAAGGAGGTGCAGCAAAAAAACAAAACCTTGCAGATGGCTCAGGCGCTATCGGCTGCCAACGGCGGCACGGAGGTGGCCAAGGAGCAAATCGGCAAGATTGTGCGGGAAATAGACAAGTGTATCACCCTACTAACAAAGTAAAAAAAGCATTTTTTTTGAGCCATGGACGACGGAAAGCTATCAATACGGGTAAACATTGCCGAGCGCTTCTACCCCTTTCGTATCGAGCGCAAGGACGAGGAGCGCGTGCGCAAGGCTGTTCGGCTCATCAACGAAAAGATGAAGGAGTACCGCGACCGCTATAGCACCAGCGACGTGCAAGATTGGTTTGCGATGACCTGCCTGCACTTTGCGCAAAACGCCGTGGCCAACGAGGAGCAGCTCAGTCAGGCCGAGCTTGTAGCCAAAGGCATGGAGGACTTGGAGAGGCAGCTGGACGACTTCCTCGACTACGCTGAAGCGAAGTAGGAGTAAGGATAGGAGTGAGGTAATAGCAAGATTTGATACACCAAAGAAACGTTCTTTTACATAGCGCATTTTATTCCGCACAGGCGTTCAATTACATGTTGCGAAAACTAACATCTTTACGATTGAAGGCAAACGCGGATAGCCTAAGAACAGGCCTCAACCCCTTACGGGGTCGGCGTTTCAGCCGCAGTGGACGTTCGAGCTATCCGGTACCTTCTACTTTTTATTTGGGTTTTCGTCAAACCTCTTTTTGGATGCTTGTGCTTTTTTTTGATACTATTTTTTTACTACATATTTTTAATCACATAATTTTTATACCACATTATGACGCTACTCTCAATTGTACCCGAAATCCTGACTTTTGTAGGCTCGGCCGCGGTAGGCGGTTTACTCGCATATTTCACCGTAGATGCCGTGGCCAAGAAGCGCAACGCCAAGATTATTGCCGAAGCCGAAGCAGCAGGCGAGCTGCTCAAGAAGGAAAAAATACTACAGGCTAAAGAAAAATTTCAGGAGCTCAAAACCGAGCACGACCGCGCGGTGCACGAGCGCAACAACAAGCTGGCGCAGGCCGAGACGCGCATGTCGCAGCGCGAAAATCAGCTCAGCCAGCGGCTGGAAGACGTGTCGCGCCGCAAGACCGACCTCGAGCAGCAGCGCGAAAGCGTGCGCCAGCAAATGGATGCCGTGCGAGCGAGGATGGATGAGACCGAAAAAATCCGCCGCCAGCACATCGAAAAGCTCGAGGTGATTGCCAGCATGTCGGGCGATGAGGCCAAAAATATCCTGCTCGAAAACATGAAGAACGAGGCCAAAACGCAGGCCTTGTCGTACATCAACGAGGTGGTGGACGAGGCCAAAATGACCGCCGGCAAGGAGGCCAAGCGCATCGTGCTGCAGACCATTCAGCGCGTGGCTACGGAGGCCGCGGTGGAGAGCTCGGTTACCGCATTCCGCATCGAAAACGACGAGGTGAAAGGCCGCATCATTGGCCGCGAAGGGCGCAACATCCGTGCGCTGGAAGCCGCCACCGGCATGGAAATTGTGGTGGACGACACGCCGGATTCCATCATCATTTCGGGCTTCGACCCCGTGCGCCGCGAGATTGCGCGCCTGTCGCTGCACCAGCTGGTAACCGACGGCCGCATTCACCCCGCACGCATCGAGGAGGTGGTGGCTCGCGTTACCAAGCAGGTGGACGAGGAGGTGGTGGAAACGGGCAAGCGCACCACCATCGACATGGGCATCCACGGCCTGCACCCCGAATTGATAAAGCTCATCGGCGCCATGCGCTACCGCTCGTCGTACGGCCAAAACCTGCTGCAGCACTCGCGCGAGGTGGCCAACCTGTGCTCCATCATGGCCTCGGAGCTGGGGCTGAACGCCAAGACAGCCAAGCGTGCCGGCCTGCTGCACGACATCGGCAAGGTCTCGACCGAAGACCCCGAACAGCCGCACGCCTTGCTGGGCATGACGCTGGCAGAAAAATTTAAGGAGCGGCCCGACATCTGCAACGCCATCGGCTCGCACCACGAGGAGATAGAAATGACCACGCTGATTGCGCCCATCGTGCAGGTGTGCGATGCCATATCCGGCTCCCGTCCGGGTGCGCGGCGCGAGGTGGTGGACTCGTACATCAAGCGCCTCAAAAACATGGAAGACCTGGCGCTGTCGTTCCCCGGCGTGGTGAAAACCTACGCCATTCAAGCGGGGCGCGAATTGCGCGTCATCGTGGGCAGCGAGAAGGTGAGCGACGGCGATGCCGAAAAAATTTCGCTCGAAATTGCCAAGCGGATACAGGACGAGATGACCTATCCCGGGCAGGTGAAAATTACCGTCATCCGCGAAACGCGGGCGGTGAACTACGCCAAGTAAAGTAGCAAGATTTTTTTTTCGCGTCGCGAGAGAATTTGTTACTTTTGCACAGCTTTTAGCAAACAATTTTTTAATTCTATAATCCAAATAACAACAAAAAAATGGCAACCGTAGATTTGACAAAGTACGGCATTTCGGGAAGCATCGAAATCGTACACAACCCCTCTTACGAGGAACTGTTTCAGGCCGAGATGAGCTCCGGCAACAAGGGCTTTGAAAAAGGCGTGCTCACCAACACCGGCGCGGTGTCGGTGGATACCGGCAAGTTCACCGGACGCTCGCCAAAAGACCGCTACATCGTGAAGGATAGCGTAACGCAGGACACGATTTGGTGGGACGGCAACATCAACAAGCCCACGTCCACCGAGGTGTGGGACGACCTCAAGGCGCTTACCCTAAAGCAGCTCAACTCCGCAAAAAAGCTGTACGTGGTGGACACCTACTGCGGCACCAACGAAGACACCCGCATGAAGGTGCGCTTCATCGTGGAGGTGGCATGGCAGGCGCACTTTGTGACCAACATGTTCATCCGCCCCTCGCACTACGAGCTGGCTGGCTACGGCGAGCCGGATTTTGTGGTGTTCAACGGCTCGCAAACCACCAACCCCAAGTGGAAAGAGCAGGGCCTGAACAGCGAGGTTTACGTGCTGTTTAACCTCACCGAAAAGCAGCAAATCATTGGCGGCACGTGGTACGGCGGCGAGATGAAAAAGGGCATGTTCTCGATGCAGAACTACTACCTTCCGCTGCGCGGCATAGCCTCGATGCACTGTTCGGCCAACGTGGGCGCAGGTGGCGATGTGGCTGTATTTTTCGGACTCTCCGGAACCGGAAAAACCACCCTCTCCGCCGACCCCAAGCGCTACCTCATCGGCGACGACGAGCACGGCTGGGACAGCAACGGCGTGTTCAACTACGAGGGCGGATGCTACGCCAAAGTCATCGACCTGAGCAAGGAAAACGAGCCTGACATTTGGCGCGCCATTCGTCGCGATGCGCTGCTCGAAAACGTAACCGTGAAGGACGACGGAACGCCTGACTACTCTAAGGCTGCGTCGAAAACGGAGAACACTCGCGTGTCGTACCCCATCTACCACATCAACAAAATTGTGCTGCCCTCGCGTGCCGGCCACGCCAGCAAAATTATCTACCTGAGCGCCGACGCATTTGGCGTGCTGCCTCCGGTTTCGGTGCTCGACGACAGCTCGGCGCAGTACCACTTCCTGTGCGGCTACACCTCGAAGCTGGCGGGCACCGAGCGCGGCATCACCGAGCCGCTGCCCTCGTTTTCGCCCGCATTTGGCGAGGCCTTCCTGACCCTGCACCCCACCAAGTATGCCAGCGTGCTGGCGCAAAAAATGAAGCAGCACAACGCCAAGGCCTACCTCGTGAACACCGGCTGGAACGGCACCGGCAAGCGCATCAGCATTAAGGACACCCGCGCCATCATCGACGCCATCATCGACGGCTCCATTGAGGCTGCAGAGAAGGTGCACATCCCGATTCTGAACCTCTACGCGCCCAAAAAACTCAACAACGTTTCGGAGGGCATCCTCGACCCGCGCGACACCTACGCCAACAAGGCAGACTGGGAAACGAAGGCCAAATCGCTCGCCGCAAAGTACACCAAAAACTTTGAGCAGTACCTGCCCGAAGGGAAGGAGCTGCTGAGCTCGGGACCGCAGCTGTAGAACGCTCCAGCCGCTGCCAACGCGGCCTTGCAGAAGCAACCTCCAGCTTTGTCGCTACGCGGCTTTGCTGGGGGTTATTTTTTTGCGATGTGCAATTTTGCAATGTGCGATGGCTGCCAATTTAGGGCAACCACGATGACGGATTAATTATTTCACCAAAAGTTTTTGTCGCCTGTATGAAGCGTACCATTTTTCTACTCGCCTGCCTCTTCGCGCTGCTAACCGCCTCGGCGCAGCTGAGCCAAAAGAGCGTCGGCACCGTTCAGGGCATCGCCCTCGACTCCACCACGCGCGAGCCGCTGGCCTTTGCCACCGTGATGCTCAAAACGGCCGACGGGCAGGTGGTGAAGGGCGGGCAAACCGTGGCCAACG
>JAITOI010000072.1 GCA_031289995.1 Prevotellaceae bacterium
ATTTGCTGGGCGACGCTCAGGTGGCTGTTGTCCAAAATTATGGCATCGGAAGCCTTTTTGAGCGGGGCAATGTCGCGCGTTTCGTCGATGTGGTCGCGGCGGCGGATGCTGCTCTCCACTTCGTCGAGCGAGCTGGGCACGCCCTTGGCTTGCAGCTCCTGAAAGCGGCGCTGGGCGCGGATTTCGGGAGCTGCGGTCATAAAAATTTTCAGCTCGGCGTGCGGAAAAACTACCGTGCCAATGTCGCGGCCGTCCATCACCACGCCCTTGCGCTCGCCCATTTTTTGCTGCAGCTCGACCATGCGCTCGCGCACCACCGCCACTTCGCTCACGCGGCTCACATTGGCCGACACGTCGGGTTGCCGAATGGCGTTGGTTACGTCCTCGTCGTTCAAAAAAATGCTGTTTTCAAGCCCCAAACCTTGGCTCTCCATCCTAATGTTTATCGAGGGTAGCGCGGCAACAATCAGCTCCTTTTTCACCTCGCCGTTGGCCGTCAAATGGTGGCGCATGGCGTACAGCGTAACGGCTCTGTACATGGCGCCCGAGTCGATAAACACGTAGCTCAGCTGCGCCGCAATGGCCTTGGCAAACGTGCTCTTGCCGCACGATGAGTAGCCGTCGATGGCAATAATAATTTTGTTCATTTGGGATGATTTAATTTTAGTACAATTCCAAAGTGGTTGGTGGCTGCACCCGCATGGTACACGGCTCGCGCGTAGCACAGCTCAACATACTTGAGGGTGATGCCAAGGCCAAACGAGAAACCGGTTCCAACGCCAGCATTGGGCAGCGACAGCTCGTTGTTGCGACGGTAGCTGTAGCCCACCATCGCGTAAAAATATTTTGACGGCACAATTTCTGCGCCCAGCGACAGGTGGCTCATCAGCTCCTTGCCCACGCGGAAAAACACGTTCTCGCTGGGTTGTTCGCCGTTCATCTTCACCACCGCAGTTTCCTTCTGCGTGTTGTTGTACACGCTGAACGACTGCAAATCGTTTAGCGTAATGGCGATGCCGAAAGGCGCGCGTTCAAAGCGGTGCGCCACGCTCAGCTGAATTTCGAAGGGCAACTTTTCGTAATTATTTTCGCGGTACGGCGTGATTTGCGTGCCCATATTTTTCAGCGCCAGCGTAGCGTTGAAGAGGCCGTCGGCGCTATGGTAGCGAGCGCCGATGTTGAGCGCAAGGCCGTACGAGCTGTAGCGTTCGAGCTGCGACACGATGCCGCCCAAGCTTGCGCCAACGCTAATGCGGTAGGGCAACTCGCGCGAGTAGTGCAGCGCAAAAGTGAGCTCGTTTGCGCCGAATGTGCCCAGCGATTCGCCCTCCTCGTCGTAGCTGTCAAACGAGCCGTAGCCAAGGTTTGCGAAGCTTGCGCCGAGCGTGCCCACCGTGCTCAGGTGCCAGGCTGCGGCAAGGCTGCTGTGCGATATTCCCGCAAGGTAGCTGAGGTAGGTGAAGCTGGCCGTTTTGTGCATCGTGCTGTCGAGCAAAGCGGGATTGTGCGCCACCATGCCCACATCGTTGTGCTGCGGAGCCAAGGCCACGCCTGCCATTGCCGCTGACTTGCCCGACGAATTTATTTTGAGAAAATTGTACGTGCTCTCACCGCCCAGCTGCGCAAGCAACGCGCGAGGCAAAAACAAAAACAAAAATAGGCAGAGCAACAGCCCACTGCCGCTGCCAACTACCATTTCATTTTTCATTTTTCATTTTTAATTTTTGGTAGTACGTCATCGTATAGTCGGGCAGCAGCTGCGGGTGCAAAATTTTGATAATGTCTTTCAAAATAAGGTGCGGACACACCGTGCCCGAGTCGAAAAAATCGCTGCCACCATGCGGGCTGAGACGGGCATTGTTGTTGTAAACGTTGCCCTCGCGAAATGCAGGAATTTCTTCCACCAGCTTGTGCATAGCCTGCAGCTCGTGCAAATTTTTTGCCTGCCCTGCATTGAGCCAAACCGTTGCCTGCTGTGCTTTTCGGCAGGCTTGTTCAATGCTCAGCGGGTAGCTATCGCGGTGCTCGCGCAGCGGAATGGCGCTCGCGCCACCTGCGTCGTTCAGCAGGCAAGCGGCGTAGCCATGAGCGCCGGGCAAGTACCACGCATCGCCCCAGGGCGCGTTGAGCAGCGCCTTCACCTTGGGCATTGTGTCAACCATTTTTTTTAGCCCGATGTAGACCTCTTCGACCTCCGCAAACCTTGCAATAGCCTCACTTTCGCAGCCCCAAAACGCTGCCATTGCCACCGCCCACTCGGTTTTGCCCAGCGGATGCTGCTCGGTATACTCGCCAATGTACACCACGCGCAAGCCCACTTCTTCGAGCTTTGCGGCAACGGACGAAAACTCGCCCGACACTCCGTAAGCGAATACCACATTGGGCTGTAGCGCGAGCAGCTTCTCCACGTTGAGGCGCGTGTCGTAGCCCACTTCGGCCACGCGACCATTGCGACAGGCCGCCTGCATTAGCGAGTCGTAGAGGTGCGCTGTGCCCGACACGCCAACGATGCTGGTCGATTTGCCCAAGAA
>JAITOI010000088.1 GCA_031289995.1 Prevotellaceae bacterium
TTTTGCCTACGGCAGTGGGCTGCTCATACTTGATACGTGCAAACGAGGGTCGAACCATCAAAATGCCCTGCCCATCGAACTTTGAGAGGCGCCACGAGTAGCTATCTTCGCTCACAAACATTTTGTTTTGCGGACGGTTGTTGCGGTCGAAGCCCACGTTGAGCATAGCTGCCGACTGCTGTATCCATCCCACGTAGAAGGCGCCCTCGACCACCAGCGGGTGCGTGAGCGGGTAGAACACCGGCCTGTTGAGGCTATCGAATCGCGGCGAGAGGTTGGCCTCGCTGTAGAGCTCGGCGGCGGGCTGTCCGTCGGCCTCGCCCCACACGGCGAGCTTGAAGTGCACGTTACGAAAGTTGCCGCTGTCCTGCGTGCTGTTGAAGTAGAGGTGGACGCCGCTCAGCGTGTCGCGCCGGTAGGAAAAAAATCGCACGGCAACTTTTGCGTTGGCAGCGCTGGCGCCATAAATGCCAAAGCCATTTTCGGCCGAGCCGTCGTCGTAGGCGTAGCTGTCGAACAGTTGCAGGCGGTAGCTGCTGGTGTCGTTGCAGACAAGTATGGGAGCCAGATTTTCGTCAACGGCATAGTCCGAAATGATGGCCTTGACGGTGAACTCCACCGAGTCGGCGTTAGCTTTTGGGGTGTTGAGAAAGTCGCTCGACGGGAGGTTGAAGGTGAAGGTGCGTGTGGTGTCGCGCTGAATATTGTTGGTTCCGCCGGAGTAGCCTTTTTGCGACGTTATGCTTGCGCCTTTGGTGCATTGCACCTCAAAATCGGTGCGAAAGGCGGTGTGGTTTACGCCGAGGTTGCTCACGTCGAAGCTAATGCCCACGCCTGTTCCCGCAGCGTTGACCAGCTGCTCGCGCTGCGCGGTGGGGCTGCTGCGCAGGTGTTGCCAGGGCATCATTTGGTAGTCCTTGAGCAGGCGCTGCACGGGCAAGGCCACGGCCACGTCGGTGAGCATGGTGTCGGCGGCCGAACGGTTGCGGTTGAGGTACACCAGGTCGAGGTTCCAGATGTCGCAGTTGCCGCTCTGCCCCGCCACGTCCGACTGGCTTCGCGAGGCGTTGTTGATGAAGCGCAGCTGGAACGCGCTGTGCAAAAATTGTGGGTCAACCACGCGCAGCATCACGTGGGTGAAGGTGGTGGTTACATCGAGAAGGCTGTCGGCCACAATGCGCGTGGCAGGCGTTTGCAAAAAGTTGGTTTCCTTGAGCGCCAGCACGCGCTCGTTCCGAAAGGTATCGACCGATGACTGCCATGCGGGAACCCAGGCGCTGTCGGCGTTGAGGAATTGCAGCTCGAGGATGTCGCTCGCCTCGGGCAGGTCGTCGCCAGCGCCTCTGGGCTGGTAGACAAAGCTGAGAAACACGTTACGGTCGGCGGTGTTGAGGCGAATGGGCTTCGAGCACAGCGTATCGGCCCCCGTGGAGGCGCGCCCAACGTGAGGGTAGACGCGGCCTGCAGCGTCGAGCACGTCGAAGGTGGCCACGCCGGTGGTGGGCTGGTTGCGGGCGTAGGTGTTGTTGACAAAGATGCCGCTTGCCAGCCACCATGCGGGGTTGGCAGCGGTGCTGGTGGTCTGCGAAAAGTCGTCGAAGAAGGGCAGCAGCAGCGTGTCAGCCTCCGCTGCGCCTGTCGCCTTCGGCATCGCCACGTGCGCCGCCACCGCGCAAAGCTGCTCCTGCGCCTGCGTCGCAAACGGCAAGCAGGCTGCGACGAGCAGCGCGATGTAGGCAACAGTTTTTTTCATCCTTCGATTTTGCATTTCCAATTTTTGAGGTCTGCCATTGGATTTAGTTCAACCTTTCCTCTTTAACGGTGAGGTAGAGCTCCACCAGCGCACCCACGGCAAGATTAGTGTTCTCGGCGGGTGCAGGGTTTTGGCTGTACACCTTCGCGTTGATGCTGTCGAGGGCGGTGAGCACCGATGCGTCGTAGTGCACCCTGCCCACGTTGAGCGAGCTTTCGATAATCGCGCTCCGCGCAAGGCTTAGCGACATTCCTTTGAGCTGCGGGATGGCCGTGTGCTCACCCTCTGCGCTGCCCACCTGCAGGTCGATGCGGCTGCCCACCGTGAGCTTATCGCCCTCGCTGAGCGGCCTGCCGCGGTAGAGCTGCCCGATAACGTTACCCGAAAATCCGTAGGCAAACGTGAGCCGCCCCACCTCCAATCCCTGCTGCTCGATGGTGCTTTTGGCCTGCCGCAGCGACACGCCCACCACATCGGGCGCGGCCACCCGCTTGGCAATCGTGGCGTTCATCGTGAGAAAAATGGTGCGGTTTTCCTTCACCATCACGTTGGGGTGCGGGTTCTGCTCAACCACCGAACCGCGCGGCCGGTGGGCGATGAACACCGAATCGCTGACCTGTAAGCGTAGCTTATTTTGCGCGGCCAATAGCTGCGCATCGGCGAGCGAAAGCCCCGTGAAATCAGGCGTCGGGTTGGCCTGCCCGTGCCGCGTGTACACCATCAGCCACAGGTTGATGGCCAGCAGCAGCAGCAGCAACGCGCACGCGGCCAGCAGCAGGTGCCGGATGTAGAAGTTGCTCCAAGCCCGCCACATCAGCGAGCGCAGCCAGCCGGCAAAAGTTGTGTGGGTGGAACCGCGTTTTTTCTTCGCCATTGGAAGTTGATTTTGAAAAACAGGCGGCAAAGGTACGAAAAAGATTTGAGGGTTTGAGAATTTGAGGATTTGAAGATTTGAAGATTACCCCGCACAGGCCGCCCAGCGATGACTTGGAAATCTCAAATCTCCAACCCAAACACCCGCGCTGCATTGCAAGTAGTCTGCTCGGCCACCTGCTCAACGCTGAGGTCTTTGACCTCAGCAATTTTTTGCGCCACCAGCGGCAGGTAGCTACTCTCGTTGCGCTTGCCGCGGTGCGGCGCGGGGGTGAGGTAGGGCGCGTCGGTTTCGAGCAGCAGGTCGCTCA
>JAITOI010000154.1 GCA_031289995.1 Prevotellaceae bacterium
TAGCGTTGACAAGCCAAGGCTGGCCTTGCGTTTGCTCGTGCACCAGCGCGACAGCATCAGGCTCAAATTGCTGTCCTGTTTCATCCGTATGTTGCTGGTAAAGCTGGGCTATTTCTTTCTGCGTAAAGTTTTTTAGGGTGAACGTTTCCGTAACGATGTTGAACGGAACGGGGACGGCTGGCGAAGTATTGCCAGGGGAAACAGGGCCTCTGAATCTGCTGACGTCGTGTATGCCCACCAGCGCAGCGGAGTGAATAAATGGTACCCTCACGCGGGTGTTGTATCCCACTCTCAATTCGCTCAAAAATGCAGCCGTCGTATCTCTGCTCAAGCAATCAACATCGTCGAACAAGACGACCAGCGGTTTGTCCAGCAGCCTACAGAAGCGCGTGAACGCAAGACCCAAAACCCCTATGTAGTGGTCAAATTTGGCATCCTTGGCAAACTCTTCCTTGTGGGGAATATCCGAATCGCCCAGCTTGTTTTGTATGGTTCGCACAATTGCCGGTATGCCATCTATGGGGTCGATAATCTCCTGCAAACCCTTGAACGAGCAGCACAGCGCGTAGTACTGCCCTTTGGCGTTGAGGTGGCCAACGAGCTCGTTCAGGTACGTCGTTTTCCCGCTCTGCCGCGCCGCATGAATCACAAAATATTCCTCCATGTCAATCAGCTGCTCTACCCCCTTCAGGCGAGTGGCAGCATCAATCATGTAGTGTCTTGCAGGATTACAAGGCCCTGCGATGTTAAAGCTTTTCATAATTCAAAATCGGAATAGGTGAGTGTTTGCGAATTGTTAGGGCGCAAAAGTAGAATAAATTTTTAGTATATCCAAATCTTGTCGTCGGTGTGGTGGAGGCCGCACCCGCTCGCCGTCACCCGCTCGCCGTCACCCGCTCGCCGTCACCCGCTCGCCGTCATTGCGGGCTTGACCCGCAATCTCCTCGCTGACCCACTTCGCATCTGGCAAGCGGCATGGAGGTTGTGGGTCAAGCCCGCAATGACGGCGTGTGGGCATGGAGGTTGCGGGTCAAGGCAAGCGCAGCACAGCCTGCGGACAGCAGCACGTCCGCGTCTTGCGCACGGAGTAGGGACGCGATTAATCGCGTCCCTACACATTCGGGGAACGCCTTACACCCCTGCGCCCAGCATGCCCCGCTACAATCCAAAATTTTACTACCTTTGCCCAAAATTTTTTCACCCATGAAATCCTTCCGCAAAGAGCTCAGCTTTTGCACCGCGCACCGGCGCGAGCTCATCAACATCACGCCGCAGGTACAGCAGTCCCTGCGCGAAAGCGGCATCCGCGAAGGCCTGCTGCTCTGCAACGCCATGCACATCACGGCCAGCGTCTTCATCAACGACGACGAACCCGGCCTGCACCACGACTACGAGCTCTGGCTCGAACGCCTGGCGCCCGAAAAACCCCACTCGCAGTACCACCACAACGGCTTTGAAGACAACGCCGACGCCCACATGAAGCGGCAGCTCATGGGGCGCGAAGTCGTGGTAGCTGTTACCGACGGTGCCCTCGACTTCGGCCCCTGGGAGCAAATTTTTTACGGCGAGTTCGACGGCAAACGCAACAAGCGCGTGCTCATAAAAATCATCGGCGAGTAAGTCGCAAATCGCATTGTCGCAAATCTCAAATCTCAAATCTGTCCCTCCCCATGAAACGCCTAATTTCCCTCGTAGCCATCGCTGCCATCGCCTCATGTGCGCAGCAAAACAACACCCCCCAATCCATGCTTGAAACCCATCCGCAGGTGGTAGCGCAGGTGCTCGACTCGCTCAAGCTGCGCCACGCCGACCTCGACCAAACCCGCGCCACCAAAGGCGTTCAGCAGGTAGCCATGCTCTGGCGTAGCGACGACGGCAGTGAGGCCGACTTCGTCCACCTTTGCCTCACCGACTACCTCCACAGCGAGGCCGAGCGGCAGGCGATGTGCGAAAAATTTTCGGCCAAGCTCGAAACCATTTTCGGCCACTTCAACGCCGTAACGCTCGAGCTCAGCGTGCCCCTCAACGAGGCGGGCGAAGAGCCAACAAAGGTTGACCTCGATATGGCCAGCTTCGACGCAGGCGCACACTTCACCGACGACCTCTTCGCGTCGAAGGTAGCCTTCGCCGTCATCCTCAACTTCCCGTCGTACAGCTTGCGCGAAAAGCAGCAGCTGGGCAGCGGCTGGTCGCCCTTGCAGTGGGCGTATGCAAGGCTGGGCGACGTGTTCGCTACGCGCGTGCCGGCGGCGGTGAGGCAAACTCTGGCGCAGGCCAACACCGATGCCGAGACCTACATCTCGCGCTACAACATCGCGATGGGCGGCCTGCGCAACGACAGCGGCGAGGCGCTCTTCCCGCCCGACATGCTGCTCAACTCGCACTGGGGCTTGCGCGACGAGCTGAAGGCCTGCTACGCCGACGCCCAGCGAGGCCTCGAAAAGCAGCGCAGCATCTGCACCGTCATGCAGCGCATCGTGGAGCAGGACATTCCCGAAGCCGCCATCGGCAACCCTCAGCTGCGCTGGAACCCCAGCACCAACAAGCTGTACGACGCGAGCGACCGCGAAATTTCGGCCGCGCCCGAACCCGACACGCGCTACAAAATCTTTTTGGCCTGCTTCGCCGCGCAGCAAAAGGTGGACGCCTACACGCCGCTCATGCCCACCTACATTCAGCGTGCGTTTGAGCGCGACATGGAGATGACGGTCGACGAGATGAAAGCAATGTACCTCAGCTTCGTGTCGTCGCCGCAGGTGGGCAAGGTCGCAGCGCTAATATCGGCGCGGCTTGGGCGACCGCTCGAGCAGTTCGACGTGTGGTACGATGGCTTCAAAACCCGCAGCAGCATTAGCGAGGACGAGCTGAGCGCGCAAACCCGCAAGCGCTACCCCACCGCCGAAGCCTTTGAGCGTGGCCTGCCGCAGCTGCTGCTGCAGCTGGGCTTTTCGTCCGCCGACGCGCAGCGCATTTGCAGCAAGGTGGAGGTCGATGCCGCCCGCGGCTCGGGGCACGCATGGGGCGCACAAATGCGCAGCGACAAGGCGCACCTGCGCACGCGCGTGCTGCCAAGCGGCATGGACTACAAAGGCTACAACATCGCCGTGCACGAGTTTGGCCACAACGTGGAGCAAACCATCAGCCTGCACGACGTGCCGCACTACGTGATGAACGGCGTGCCCAACACCGCCTGCACCGAGGCGCTGGCCTTCGCCTTCCAGAGCCGCGACCTGCAGCTGCTCGGCATCGCCGACGGCAGCAGCAACCGCGAGCAGCTGGCCGCCCTCGACGTGTTCTGGAGCTGCTACGAAATCATGGGCGTATCGCTGGTGGACATTGGCGTCTGGGAGTGGCTCTACGCCCACCCCGACGCCACGCCCGCCCAGCTCAAGCAGGCCGTGCTGCGCATCGCCCGCGAGGTGTGGAACGCCCACTACGCGCCCGTCCTCGGCTCGCCCGACGCGCCGCTGCTGGCCATCTACTCGCACATGATCAACTACCCGCTCTACCTCTCCAACTACCCGCTGGGGCACCTCGTAGACTTCCAGCTCGAGGAGCAGTTTCGCGGCAAAAATATGGCGAGCGAAATCCTGCGCATCTTCAGCCTTGGCCGCCTCACGCCGCAGCTCTGGATGCAGCGCGCCACCGGCCACGAGGTGGGCATCGAGGCCTTGCTGGACGCGGCGGAGCGAGGCGTGGTGAGCGTAGCGCAGCACCCCACGTAAGCGGCCACTGCCTTACATTACCGAGCATCCCCCTAAAAAAAGATTTGACCACAACAACATTATTTTGTATGCGCAGAAAATTTGCTACCTTTGCAGCACTTTTTTTAACTACTACACGCGATGGAAGAGATGAAAAACATAGAGCCAGCAACGCCCGAAAGCGTATG
>JAITOI010000003.1 GCA_031289995.1 Prevotellaceae bacterium
CGTGCGGGAGTGCACGCCACTTGCCGCCATGGCGTCGTCAATTAGTAGCTCATCTACGTCCACGCTGTACATGCGATTTAAAAATTTGAAGATTTGAAAATTGGCATAGAAAATAAAGCGCACAAAGGTATAAAATTTCGCTACTATTTTTGGTGTACCTCCACACAAAAAACGGCATAACCATTACTAATTATCAACCGAATCTCCCTCCTCACAAACCCCACCACCCCTCCCACCATCAACACCAGCAGCACCAGCGCAAACACCCACAGCCCAAAGCTAACGTTAGCAGCGACGGCGCTCACGCCCACCACCGCGCACGCAAAGCCAGCAAGGACGGCGTATAGCGGCGTAGCCAGATTTTCGCGAAGCAGCAGCTGCGACAGCTTTTTGTCGGTAAAACCAAGGCTGCGGTAGGTGGCGATTTCGCTGTCGCGGGCGGCCAAATTTTTGCGCACCACCACCACCAATCCGAACAATCCAAGCAGCATCCCCAGCCCGCCCAGCGTCATAAAAATGCTGAGGTAGGCGTCGGTTACGCTGTTGAATTCGCTCAGCCGTTCGGCGGTGGGCGTAACGCGCACGCCGTACTCGCTGAGCGCGGTTTCGAGCAGCTGCTTGGCGGCGGGCAGCTCGTCGTGCTCCAGCTTGAGCAGCGCCACCTCGCTGCCGCCAATGTCGCTCCATGCCTCGGCAAACAGCTTTTTGTCCACCAAAATATTGCCCTGAAAAACGGTGTTTTGCAGCGTGCCCGCCAGGCGCAGCATCACGTGCTGTCCGTTGCTGCCGCTGTAGTGCAGCGTGTCGCCCAGCTGCCGCATGAGGCTCCACAGCAGCACGGTTTCGTCCACCAGCGCGGGGATGCACCGGCCATCCAAGCGGCGCAAATGCTGGGCTGCGCTGTCGCTGTTGCCGTCGCCGTAGAGACACTGCGACAGCCGAAAATCGCTTCGCATCAGCGCCTGCATGTCCACGCCGAGCACGGTTGGGTTGGTAACCTTGTTGAGGTTGAGGCAGCTCGCGTTGTCGGCGCTGAAGCGTAGCAGCTGCAAGGCCTCCGCGCCATTGGGCAGAAGTTGCAGCGCCAGCTTTTCGCGCCCCTGCTGCGTGGCGATGTTGTGGTAAATGGGCACCGCGCTTTCGCACCACAGCGCGTAGCCGCCGGTGCCCGCGCGGAGCTGCTCGCTGCTGCCGTTGCCCTGCCGGTTTAGCCCCACCGCAAACACAATGAACACGCCCGATGCGAGCGTGAAAAACGACAGCGCCTGCTGCCTTCGTCCGGCGTACAGCGAGGCAAACATGAGGTTGGCGAAGCTGAATTTTTGGCCACGCCTGCGAGCCACCAGATGGCGTCCCCACAGGGCTGCCGTGATGAGCAGGAGGGCGCCCACCAGCACAAACAGCGCAGCCGAATGGAGCACAAAAATGTTGGCCAGCGCCACGCCCAGCGTGAGCAGCGACGACAGCACAAGGCCTGCAAGCGGCGCCGATGCTGGCCTGCCCGAGGGCGTTGCCGTGCGGCCTTTTGCGGGGCGATGCAGGTCGGCAAATCCTCGCGCAATAGCCCGCCACAGCACGAGCAGCGAAAGGCCAAGACCCGCCAGCAGCCCGCCGGCAATGGCGCTGGCGCTGGGCACGAGCGTAAAGCCGTCGGTGTGGGTTGCGCCGCGCCATATATTGCCCAGCAGCCATGTTACGGCCAGCGTG
Organism: Prevotellaceae bacterium; assembly: GCA_031289995.1. The sequence goes on from JAITOI010000003.1 coordinate 1,708, forward strand.
TAGAGCAACCCCAGCACCACGCCTGCCACCGCCGCCAGCGCCACCACCGGCGCCGCCTCGCGCCACAGCATCCGCCGGATGCGCCGCCCGCACCAGCCCAGCGATTGCAGCAGCGCCAGCTCGCCGCTACGCAGCTGCAACATTTCGGCCAGCGGCGTCCGCAGCAGCAGCATGGCGGCAATGATGATGAAGATGCCGAGCGACAAAAACAGCGAGGCAAAATCCACGCCACCCCAGGCCGCCTGCAAGCCCAGCTCGCGCGGGTAGATGAGCTGCACGCCAAGCATGGCGGGCGTTAGAGCGCATTGCTCGAGGCCAAACGAGACAATGCATTGCTCGAAGTCAAATGAGCTGGCCATGCGGATGGCGGTGGCGCTACCGTAGGCGTTGCTCCACTGCCGAGCCACGGCAGCGTACGATACCAGCGCCTTTGGCGTGCTGCGGTAGAGCTCCCAGTAGCGCTCATCTTCCTTGCTGATGCGCCCCATGTCGATGGGTAAATCGCTGTCCCAATCGGTGCAATTTTCCACGTCCGAAAGACCGGGGAACTCGGCGCTAAGCCCAGTGTCGGCGGCCAATGCGGAGAGGGGAACGACTCGCTGCACGCGTAGCGTAGCGGTGTCGGTGCGAAGAATTTTCAGGTCGTGCGAGGTGTAGAAGGTGAGCATCACGCGGTCGCCAACCCCAGCGTTCATGCGCCTTGCAGCGTAGTCCGACAGGATGATTTCGTCGTCGCGCAGGGCGACGCCATTGTACGATTCGAGCGCGGTTACAAACGAGTAGGGGATGCTGTGCGCCGCTTGCCCATTGGCGTTGGAGAGGGTGTTGACCAAGTACGACAGCAGCCTGTTGCTGTGCGGTGCGCGACGGCAAATGTTGTCGACGGCTTCGGGTTGAATGAACACGCGGTCGGACCTAACCTCCAATTCGTTCCGCTTGCGACGCGCTGCAAGGCCCGAAAATGCTGGGTTCCACGCGCTGTTGAAGGCCGATTGCGCCACGCGCTGCGGCGAGGTGATGAGGTTGATTTTGCCCTCGATGGCCATTGCCTCGGCCAGCTCCGAGCGGTTGACAAAAACGTTTAGCGGCAGCGTTTGCTCGTTTTTGAGGCTAAGGTTTCCGCCCTCCTGAACTCCTGCAATGCCCGCCAGCGTTAGCCTCAGGCTGGTGCTGTAGGTGCTGGTTACGAACAGCGATCCGGAGGGCACAAGGCCTGTGGCAGGCAGGCGCAGCACGATGTCGCCCTCGCTGTTGCTCGCCTCATTGCTGCCCAACTCACGTCGCAGCGGCTCGTTGATTTTCGCGCTGCCGCCGGCGATGTTCATGTCGGCCACGCCCCACACCATCACCGGTATGAGCCGTCCCGACGACGACACAAATCCGTTGCTCAGCAGCACGCCACGCGCCTCGCAGCCCTTGAGCAGCGGGGTGTGCAGGATGGCGGTGTCGAGGAATGAGCTGCGCGAAAAGATGACCGTTTGGGTGCTGCCCAGCCGCTCGCTCACCCTTGCCACGAGCGTGCTGCGCACCGAATCGCCCACGGCAAGGCTGCCCACCACCACGCCTGTGGCGATGGCCGTTGCCACCGCAATCAGCACGTAGAAGCGGCGAAAGTGGCGAATGTTTTTGGCTGGTAGCAGGCGGAATTTCACGGCTCGAAAGCTTAGTGGTGGTGCGGCTTTGCGCTACTTTTTCGCGGCGCGCTTGCGCTCGTTTTCGTCCAGCAAAATCTTGCGCATGCGAATAGATTTGGGCGTTACCTCCACGTACTCATCTTCCTGAATGTACTCCATCGTTTCCTCGAGCGAGAAGATGGTGGCGGGCGTGATGTTGGCCTTGTCGTCGCTGCCCGATGCGCGAACGTTGGTGAGCTTTTTCGCCTTGCACACGTTTATTGTCAGGTCTTCGTTGCGCGTGTGCTCGCCTACGACTTGGCCGCTGTAGACCTCGTCCTGCGGGTTGATGAAAAAGCGCCCCTTGTCCTGCAGCTTGTCGATGGCGTAGGCAAATGCGGTGCCGGTTTCGGAGGCAACGAGCGAGCCGTTGTTGCGCATTTCGATGTCGCCCTTGTACGGCTCGTAGGCCTTGAAGCGGTGCGCCATGATGGCCTCACCCTGCGTGGCGGTGAGCATGCTGCTGCGAAGGCCAATCAGGCCTCGGGCGGGGACGTCGAACTCGAGGCGGCTGCGGTCGCCCATGGTGTTGATGTTGAACAGTACTCCCTTGCGCCGCGTAACCATGTCGATGACCTTGCTGGCCATCTCTTCGGGCACGTCCACCGTGAGCGCCTCGATAGGCTCGCACTTGGCCTCGTCAATTTCCTTGATGATGACTTTGGGCTGCCCCACCTGAAACTCGTAGCCCTCGCGCCGCATGGTTTCGATGAGCACGCTCAGGTGCAAAATGCCGCGCCCGAAAACCACAAATCGGTCGGCGCCTTCGCCCGGCTCCACGCGCAGGGCGAGGTTTTTTTCGAGCTCGCGGTCGAGGCGGTCTTTGAGGTGCCGCGAGGTAACGTACTTGCCTTCGCGCCCAAAAAACGGCGAGTCGTTGATGGTGAAAAGCATGCTCATCGTAGGCTCGTCAACCGCAATGGTGGGCAGGGCTTCGGGGTTTTCGTAGTCCGCCACGGTGTCGCCAATATCGAAGCCTTCGATGCCCACCATGGCGCAAATATCGCCGCACTTGACCTCGCTCTCCTTCACTTTTTCCAGCCCGTCGAACACCATCAGCTCCTTGATGCGCGTCTTCTGCACCGTGCCGTCGCGCTTGACCAGCGACACGCTGCTGGCAGGCTTGAACGCGCCGCGGGCAATGCGCCCCACGGCAATGCGCCCCACGTAGCTGGAGTATTCGAGCGAGGTGATGAGCATCTGCGGGGTGCCCTCAACCATAACAGGGGCGGGGATTTCGGCGAGTATGCAGTCGAGCAGCGCGGTGATGTCGGTGGCGGGCTTGCGCCAGTCGGCGCTCATCCATCCTTGCTTTGCGCTGCCGAAAAGGGTTTTGAAATCGAGCTGCTCCTCGGTGGCGTTGAGGGCAAACATGAGGTCGAACACCTGCTCCTGAACGTAGTCGGGGCGGCAGTTGGGCTTGTCCACCTTGTTGATGACCACGATGGGTTTTTTGCCCAGCGCGAGCGCTTTTTGCAGCACGAATCGGGTTTGCGGCATGGTGCCCTCAAAGGCGTCCACGATGAGCAGCACGCCGTCGCTCATGTTGAGCACGCGCTCCACCTCGCCGCCAAAGTCGGCGTGGCCGGGGGTGTCAATCACGTTAATTTTTACGCCCTTGTAAACCACCGAAACATTTTTTGCCAGAATGGTAATGCCGCGCTCGCGCTCGAGGTCGTTGCTGTCCATGATGAGCTCGCCCTGCTTTTCGGCCTCGCGCTGCGCCTTGCCCGTGAGAATAATTTTGTCCACCAGCGTAGTTTTCCCGTGGTCTACGTGGGCTATAATGGCAATGTTGCGAATGTTAATCCCCATGCTAAAAATCTGTTGTTAACGGTAAATAATTAAGGGCGCAAAGGTAGGCAAAATTGTTGATATGAAGAAATTGTTGGTGCGGAGGCTAAATCTTTTTTTGAGGTGCTATCCATGACGGCGATATGGGTAACATGTCCAAGCGTCCTGCCGTGCGCACGGGTGTAAGTTGTTCCCCGAATGAGGCCTTTGCTCCGTGCGCAAAGACCGCGGATGCATCGTTGGCTACTAAGGTTAGTGAGCGCAGCCGAACTAAGGTTGCCTGACAAACTAAGGTTTTGCAATGGGTTAGACAGTGGCACGGAACCTCATTTCTACCTAATTTTTCTTCAACAAAACAACCTCAGTAGCCTTGATAGCGTATGATTTCCATAACCTCATTACCTCATTTGATGTATAGACGTGGTGCGCCGCGTCTATACAGGGAAAAAAATAGGTTAGAATGAAGTTCGCAAACCACGCTCACCAGCCGTGAGGTTCTTTGCCACTGCTCAACCCATTGCAAAACCTTATTTTTCTAAGGCTCCCTTAGTAGCCAACGATGCGCCTCCGCGTCTTGCGCACGGAGCACAGGCCTCATTCGAGGCAGGCCTTTCACCCGTGCGCACGGCAGGACGATTGGAATAGCACCAACAAAAAAAGATTTAGCCATCTACAGCAAGTT
>JAITOI010000029.1 GCA_031289995.1 Prevotellaceae bacterium
TGTCGCTCAACCCCGACAAGCGCAACCGCAAGCGGAGCGTGGTGGTGAGCGATAGCGCAGAGCTCGTAACCGTAAAGGTTTTCAAGGGCGACGGCGAGCCGTTGAAGCTGGTGTACGAGGGACAATTTACCGACGAAAAAAGTTACGAAAGATGGTCGGTGGTGGCCGACAATTTTCGCATCCCGCTGCTCGATAATTTCATCGGCAGAGGCGACGAAAAAAAGCCCGCGAAGAAGACCAAAAAGGGACGCAGCAAAATGGAAGGACACTACGCCGGCTTTGGCTTTGGCCTCGCCAACGTAACGTCGAAAAACTTGAGCTCGACCACCTCGGTGGACGGCCTGACGGTTGACCCCGCGAGGTGCTACGAGTGGACGTTCAACATTTTTGACGCCACCATACCCATCGTCAGCCCTTACCTGGGCTTGGTTAGCGGCTTTGGTCTCGATTGGCGCAACTTCCGATTTGAGGACACGCAGCGCCTGCAAAAAGACGCCGACGGCACGGTGTTTTTGGCCGACGACCCCAACGGCATTACCTACAGCAAGAGCCGCCTGCGCACGCTACACCTCACCGTGCCGCTGCTGCTGGAGTGGCAGCCGCTGCAAAAATTCTACGTCTCCGCAGGCGTGGTGGGTGGCTGGAACGTAATGGCGTCCAACAAGCTGATTTGGGACAACGGCGACCGCAAGCACGAAAGCACCACGATGAGCGGCTGGAAAACCAACCCACTCTCGCTCGACGCCATGGTCAAGGTCGGATTTCACGGCATCAGCGCCTACGGCAAGTACTCGCCCACCACGCTGTTCCAGAGCGGCAAGGGGCCGCAGGTGCACGTGGCTTCGGTGGGGCTGATGATAGATTTTTAGCGGCGCAGCTTGCTGTTGCTAACAAAAATATCTTCCACGAGGCTGGCCACGTTGCCCAGCAACGGCGCCTGCTCGCCAAGGGAGGAGGTTACCACCTGACAGCCGTTGAGGAGCTGCGGCATGGCGTACCGGTTGAGCTGCTGCAAAATGGGTTGCAGCAAGAATTGCCGCGCCGCCGACAGCTCGCCGCCTAGCACCACCACCTGCGGGTTGAACAGGTGCATCGCAATGGTGATGGCCTTGCCCAGCGGCTCTGCAAGCTGCTCAAACAGGCTAATGGTGAACGCATCGCCCTCCTGCAGCGCCTGCAAAATATGCTGCAAGGTGAGGCGGTACGGGTGGTGCTGCACGTAGCGGCTCAGCGTAGTAGGCACGCCGTTTTGGATGCTCGTTAGCACGCGGTCGATGATGGCCGTTTCGGACACCTCCGTTTCCAAACATCCTGTTTTGCCGCAGTAGCATAGCTTGTTGTTGTCGATGAGCGGGATGTGGCCAATTTCGCCCACCAGCCCGCCGTTGCCGAGGTAGAGCTTGCCGTCAATCACGATGCCCAGCCCAACGCCTGCGCCAATGTTGAAGTAGAGCATGTTGTCGGTGCCCTTTTTTGCGCCCATCGTGTACTCGGCCAGCGTCATCACTTCCATGTCGTGGCGCACGCTCACGGGGTAGGGAAACATTTTGGAAAACAGCTTGGTCATCGACATGTTGGCGCCCTCAAAGTAGCTGTAGCTCACGCCTGTATTTTTGTCTATTAGGCCAGGGATGGCGACGCCGATACCCTTGATGAGGTTGCGGTTGATGCCGCTCCGGTTGATGAGGTTGCGCACGTTTGCCTGCAGCAATTTGAGCATCTCGTCGGCGTTAGCAATGCCAATGTTGACGGTGGTTACGGGCGTTACCAGCTCGTTGGCGATGTTGGCAATGGCGAGGCGCATGGCGAAGCGCTCAACGCAAACGACCACGAAGAAAAAGCGGCTTCCGTTGAGCGCGTAGCGCATCGCGCATCGCCCGCCGGTAGAGCTGGCGCGGCCAACAGGCAGCAGCGTTTGGTCGTTGAGCAGCTGCTCCACCGTTTTGGTGATGGTGGGAACAGTGAGCCGCATGGCGCGACTCAGCTCAGGAATGGTTGCTTGGCGACGCTGGTAGACGGCGCAAATAACATCATTTTTCTGAAGTTTCGTGTTCATTTTCATGGTATAGCCGAAAAATTTTTTAAAGAATAACAAGTTTAGATATTAGCAGCAAAGATATTGAAAATTTTTTGAACAACAAAATTTAGTAGAGTAGCAAAAATGTTTTGACAAGCGGATTTGGGGGTAACCAAAGGTAAAATTTGCCGATACAAGCAAAACGTTTCTTACAAAAGCCTAATACATCAGCAATTAGCGAAACATAAGCCTTGTGTTAAATAATGTTTCTCGTGGAAGATTTAACAAAGTTTCATGCCGTAAATTGAGCTGTAGAGTGTATCTTTGCCGTCAAAAAAACGAAATTATTATGACAATGAAAACAACTTTTTGCATCACGCTGGCCGCGATAGCTGCTGCGTTTTCGTGCACATCAAAGCGCGATTTGGTGAAGGAAAACTTCGATTTTGCCGAAGGGCAAACAAAAAATTTGCTGGTCGAGGCCGCGCCCCAAATGCCGCGCATGCCGCGCACCGTAAGGCTTGACACGCTGGAGACGGTGGACGTTTACGACTGGGTGAGCGGATTTTTTCCCGGCACGCTGTGGTACCTCTACGAAAATTCGCAGAGCGATTTTTGGCGCAATGAAGCCGAGCGCTGGACGGCGCTGATGGAGCCGGTGCAGCACTTTTCTGGCCACCACGACGTGGGATTTATGATGCAGTGCAGCTACGGCAACGCCTACCGCCTCACGCACGACGAGCGCTACAAGCCAATACTGGTGCAGGCTGCACGCTCGCTCTGCAGGCGCTTTAACCCCGTGGTGGGCAGCCTCAAATCCTGGGAGGTGAGCACCTCGCAAGCCCAGCGGGGATGGCAGTTTCCGGTGATTATCGACAACATGATGAACCTCGAATTGCTGTTTAACGCCACCAAATTTTCGGGCGACAGCACCTTCTACAAAATCGCTGTAACCCACGCCAACACTACGCTGCGCAACCACTTCCGTCCCGACCACAGCAGCTACCACGTGGTGAACTACGACACCACCACCGGCGCCGCCATGCTCTACGAAACGGCGCAGGGCTACGCCAACGAATCGGCCTGGGCGCGAGGCCAGGCTTGGGGTTTGTACGGCTTCACGATGTGCTACCGCGAAACGCGCGAGCCGCAATTCCTACAGCAGGCGCAGAGCATCGCCGCCTTCATCACGAGCAACCCAAAAATTCCAAACGACCACATCCCTTACTGGGACTACGATGCGCCCAATGTGCCCAACGAGCCGCGCGATGCATCGGCGGCAGCCATCACCGCCTCGGCGCTGCTGCAGCTCGCCACGCTCTGTCCCGACGACGCGGCCACAGCCGAGGGCTACAGGCAGTATGCTCGTTCCATTTTGGAGAGCCTCAGCACGCCCGCCTACCGCGCCGCCGCGGGTAGCAACCACGGATTTTTGCTGCTCCACAGCGTAGGCAGCATCCCGCACAACACCGAAATTGACGTGCCGCTCAACTATGCCGACTACTACTTTTTGGAGGCGCTGCTGCTCTCGAAAAAGGGGGAGTAGAAAAATTTGCGTTTTTCCCAACTTCTCCTAATTTAGGAGAAATGGGAAAGGAGATAAATTTTGGCGTTCTGCATGGCGCAGGGATGTAGGTTATACCCCGAATGAGGCCTGTGCTCCGTGCGCAAAGACCGCGACGGGTTGCTGTTCGCAGGCTACGCTTCGCTTGCCTGCGGTTATCGTCATTGCGGGCTTGACCCGCAATCTCCATGCTCGCCTGCATTCCTCCACCATGCCATCATTGCGACGGATGCGGAGTAGGTTTGCGTGGAGATTGCGGGTCAAGCCCGCAATGACGGCGAGCGGGGAAATCCCGTAGGGATGGCAGTATGGTAGAAAGGTAAACATGTGCGTGTCTTGCACACGGAGCATAGGTCTTATTTTTCGATAAATTAACAAATAAAGTACGCGAAGCTATTGCATTTTTCAATGTTTCTATAAATCA
>JAITOI010000129.1 GCA_031289995.1 Prevotellaceae bacterium
TGTGCGACGTGCGACAATGCCAGTGCTGATGTGCGATGTGCGACTAGGCGATGTGCGACGCAGCAATCTTCAAATCTTCAAGAAATTAAATCTGTGAAATCTGTTTTAATCTGTGCAAATCTGTGGACAAAAAATCTTCAAATCTTCAAATGAGAATTATCCTATGTATCTTTGTGTTGCTCGCGCCTTGCGCGGCGGGGGCTTGGGGCGTTGTTGGCCACTGCACAATTGGCGAGATGAGCGAGCGGCTGCTGACCGATGAGGTGCGCCGCAAAGTTACCGCTGTGCTGGGCAATGCAAGCCTTGCGATGGTGTCCAACTGGGCGGACAATGTTCGCTCTGACAGCGCGTGGAGTTATGCCGAAACCTGGCACTACACCAACCTCGACAGCGGCCTCTCTCGCGCCAGCTTCGACACGGCGGCGGTGAGCACCCACAGCGGGCAGTGCGTCTTCCGCGTGATGAGCCTCATCGACCACCTCAAGCAGCAGCCCAACGACACGAGCATGCTCAAGATGTTGGTACACCTCATGCAGGACATGCACTGCCCGCTGCACATGGGGCACGCGTCCGACCGCGGCGGCAACAGCGTGTACATGCAGTGGTTCGGAAGGCGCGTGTCGCTGCACTCCATCTGGGATAGCGGAATGATTGAGGGGCAGCACCTGAGCTACACCGAGTATGCCAACCACCTGATGCGCGTCAACCGCTTGCAGCGCCTCACTTTTAGCGGCAGCCATCGCGACGTGCTCGACTGGGCATACGGAATTTTTCAAACGCTGCCCGTAGTGTATGGCTCTGCTCTCAGCTTCGAAAAGAAGTCTTCATACAGCTACGTTTACTACCACAAGCCGCTCTACGAAACTTGCTTGGTGCAAAGCGCGGAGAGGCTGGCGGCGGTGCTTAACTACCTTTATAGTGAATAGTGAATAGTGAATAGTGAATAGTGAATAGTGAATAGTGAATAGTGAATAGTGAATAATGAATAGTGAATAGTGACAACGCTGTGGCCTCTGTCTCGGTGTTGAGATGTCTAAAAAAAACGACCCTTTAATTTCGACACCATGACAAAAAGGCAAACAGAAAAAACACAGGCACATAGCTATGACAAAAGACATAAAAAAACGGCCGAAATTAAACGGTCGTTTAAATGCGACAATTAATTACCAAATCCTCAAAAAAATTATCAGATGAAGAGACTTGCAATCTACGTGTTGTTGGCGCTGGCAGGCGTGTCGCTGCGGGCGCAAGGGTCGGGGCAAACCGTTACGGGTACGGTGCTCGACAAGAATGGCTCGCCGCTGGCGGGCGTCAGCATTAGGGTGAAAGGCGTTGCGTATGGCACCATGAGCGACGCCACAGGCGAGTACCGCATTGCGGCGCAGGCCAACGACGTGCTGCTGTTCACCTACCTCGGCATGGCCGAGCTGGAGAAAGCCGTGGCGGGGCAAAGCCGCGTTGACGTTACGATGAGCGAAGGCGAGCAGGAGCTCGAGGACGTCATCATCACCTCGTCCATCGCGGTTGACCGAAAAACACCGGTGGCGGTGAGCAGCATCACCATCGACGAAATTGAGAACAAGCTGGGCACGCAGGAGTTCCCCGAAATTCTCAAATCGACACCCAGCGTGTATGCCACCAAAGACGGTGGAGCTTGGGGCGACGGCCAGGTGAACCTGCGCGGCTTCAAGTCCGAAAACATTGCCGTGATGGTGAACGGCGTCCCCATGAACGACATGGAGTGGGGCGGCGTGTACTGGAGCAACTGGGCTGGGCTGTCGGACGTAACCCGCATCATGCAGGTGCAGCGAGGCATGGGTGCGTCCAAGGTGGCCGCACCGAGCGTGGGTGGCTCCATCAACATCGTAACCAAAAGCATCGACGCAAAAAGAGGCGGCGGCGTGAGCTACGGTGTGGGCAACGACGGCTACAACAAGGTGCTCTTTAACGTCTCCACAGGCCTCACCGAAAGCGGATGGGCGCTCACCCTGCTCGGCGGAAAAACATGGGGCGACGGCTACATTCAGGGCACCGAATTTGAGGGCTACAACTACTTCGTGAACATCGCCAAGCGCCTCGGCTCGCGGCACCAGCTCTCGCTCACCGCCCTTGGCGCTCCGCAGGTGCACAACCAGCGCAGCTCCTACGACGGCCTCACCATTGCCGGATGGCAGGCAGTGAAAAAGTTCATGCCGCCCGGCAAGCAGTACCTCTACAACCCAACCTACGGCTTCGGCAAAAACGGCGAGCGCTTGACCTCCGCAACCAACAAGTACCACAAGCCGCAAATATCGCTCAACCACCTGTGGCAGGTGAGCGACAAATCCTCGCTTAGCACCGCGCTCTACCTCTCCATTGGCGACGGATGGGGCACCAGCGGGCAGGGCACCAGCGCCTACTCCAGCGCGTGGTATGGCGCCTCCAACGGCACCCTCAACACCACCTTCCGCAACGCCGACGGCACCTTCGCCTACGACCAAATTCAAGACCTCAACGAGAACAGCTTGAACGGCTCGCAGATGGTGATGTCTACCTCCATCAACAACCACAAGTGGTACGGCCTGCTCTCCACCTACACCCACGAGCTGAGCAACAACCTCAACTTCTACGTAGGCATCGACGGGCGCTACTACGTTGCCACGCACACCAACGAAATTACCGACCTCTACAACGGCGACTACTACGTCGACCGATACCGCGCAAACGTGAGTGCGGCCAACAATGCCGCAGCTGCCGACCCCAACTGGGGTAACCAAAAGCTGTCGGTGGGCGACGTGGTCTACCGCGACTACGACGGCCACGTGGCGCAGGGCGGCGCCTTTGGCCAGCTCGAGTACGCGCAGGGCGACCTCAGCGCCTTTGTCGCCGCCTCGCTCAGCGGCACCTCGCAGTGGCGCTACGACCGCTTCTACTACGACGCCGAGCACGCCGAATCGGACAAGGTGAACGCCATCGGATTCACCGCTAAGGGCGGCGCCAACTACAACCTCGGCGACTACCACAACGTGTTTGCCAACATCGGCTACATCAGCCGTGCGCCCTACTTCTCCGGCGGCGCATTCCTGTCGAGCACCGTCAACAACGCCACCAACCCCAACGCCGTGAACGAAAAAATATTCTCCTTCGAGCTCGGCTACGGCTTCCACACGCGATGGCTCAACGCTAAGGTCAACCTCTACCGCACGCAGTGGAACGACAAGACCATGGCTCGCTCCATCGACATCACCTTCAACGGCAACCCCGACCGCTCGATGATTAACATGGAGGGCGTGAACGCCACCCACCAAGGCGTAGAGCTTGAGCTCGTGGCCTCGCCCTACACCTGGCTCGACCTGAACGGCATGCTCTCCATCGGCGACTGGCGCTGGACGAACAACCCCATCGGCTACTTCTACAACTCCAGCGGGCAGCCCCTCACCAAGACCTACACCGTCGCCTCCGGCATTCAAGCTCCCGACCACGCCAAGATGACCCTGCTCACCGAAGACGTGATTGTAGGCGGCTCGGCGCAAACCACCGCTGCCTTGGGCGCAACCCTCAAGCTCGGAAAAAGCATCCGCATAGGCATCGACTGGAACCTCTACGACCGCAACTACGCCGACTGGGCTTTCTCCACCAGCGACCTCGTGATGGACTCCCAAAAAGAGTTCAGCACGTCATGGCTCATCCCCGCCGGCAACACCTTTGACCTCAACGCCAGCTACCGCTTCAGCATTGGAGGATTCAACGCCGTGCTGTCGGGCAACATCAACAACCTCTTCGACCAGGAGTACATCTCCAACGCCTACGACGGCGCCTCGCACGACTGGCAGACCGCCTACCGCGTCTTCTACGGCTTCGGTCGCCAGCTTTCCCTTCGCCTAAAAATTAACTTCTAAAAAAAATATCATCCATGAAACGCTACAACAAAATTCTGTCGCTCGCCGCCGCCATGCTAATGCTGGCCAATGGCTGCGAGTATAACGAAACATATTTTGAGGAGCTGCCCGACGTCTCGCAGCCCAAAAATGTGTCGGCATACGAGTACGAAATTACCTCGGCCGACCTTACCACCATCGTGAACGCGCTGCGCCTAAACCGCAACCACGAGGACAGCGTGATGGCCACGCAGCTCAACGCCGACAAGGCTTTTTCGGACATTGCACCCTCGGACATGCTCATCCCGTACGCCTTAAAAAATGTCTACTTCACGGCGGACTTAGGCTCGTCGGCAAAGGTGTCGTTCACCTACAAGAGCAACCGCAACGAAATGCTGACGCAGCTTTCGGCCGCACCCTACGTGCTTAGCGCAGCCGACTACAAGAGCATTTGGGGCAGCGATGTGAACTACGTGGAATCGCTCACTCCCGCCAAATCGCCCGCCACCGAAATTGCCAAGCTGCTTGCTGTTGCCAACCCCAATGCCGAATCTGGCAGCTACAAGGTGGTGCAGTACAGCTACGCTGAAGCAGAGCCTGTGGTGGACGTAACCGAGGTGAAATACTTGTACGCCGATTTTGAGGGAGGCAGCAACGGCTCTACTGTTCCGGTGGCCATCGACGGCTGGCTGAACAAGGATGTTACCGGCACCAGATTTTGGCAGGTGAGAATATTTAGTAACAACCTGTACGCGCAGTTTTCGTCCAACAACACCAACGAAGAAAATACGATATGGCTCATTTCGGCCGAGGTGGACCTAACCCATGCAACAGCGCCGCAATTCTCCTTCCTCACCACCGGCGGCTACCACAATGGCGACCTGCTATCGGTGCACATCTCGGAAAACTTTGATGGCACCGAAGCTGGCATAACCACTGCTGCCTGGACCGACATTAGCTCAACGCTCAACCTCCCCACCACACCTGAATTGCCGGCAAGCGCATACGGCACCCTGCGCAGCTCCGATACCTTAGACCTCAGCTCGTATGTGGGCAAAAAAATACGCATCGGATTTAAGTACGCCGGCAACGGAATTGGCAACGTTGCCACCACCACCTACCAGCTCGACGACATCACCGTATCGGAGGTAACCCAAGCATGGACAATCGCCAACAAAGCCACGCGCTACGCGGCTTGGCAGTACGACGGCACGGTCTGGAAAGAAGCTGCGGCAAGCTCCATCATAGTGCTGCAGCCCGACGACTACACGGCAATGGGCGTGGGCAGCTACCTATCCACCACGCAAGCCCCAAGCTACCTGCCCATCTTTCTTGCGCTGAAGTATCCGTACGCGCAAGACGGCAACACGCTAACCCTCGTCTTCAAGTCGTCGAGCACGGCCTGCTACGCCGAAACCTACACCTTTACCGCAGGCGCGTGGGCGGCAGTGTCGCAAACCGAAACCCGCACCGAGCAGTACGTGATGGCCACCACCGGATGGATGTTCGACCCCACCATCGTGCGCACCATCAAGCGCTACGACACGGACGACGTGCAAAAATTCATCACCTACATACAAACCGAAATGTCCGACAATTGGTTCCCCTACACCGGCCGCACCAACGAAGACCACTACTACGGCTTCAACGCCTACTACGGCGAAATTATGTACGACGGCACGCGCTCCACCTACGGCGACGACTCCATCAGAGCTTGCGAAACTAACGATGAAAAATACGCCCTCTTCGACCAGCGCGTAAAGGAAGCATTCCCCATCTACGCCAGCCTCGTCTACCCCACGCTGCAGACGCACGTATCGGGCGTAGAGCAGCTGCTCAAGGTGCGCATAGAGCACTACTTCTCCTCCTCCGACCGCCGCTACTTTGAGCACACGCTACGCTGCATTGTCTCCGGCACCGGCGAAGCCAATCCAGCCCAATTTGAGTACGTAACGAACGAGCAGATTCCGGGCCTGTAAATTGTTCGCGCAACCTGCGAAAACAACCGCAAGCGCGGGCAGAAGAAATTCTTCTGTCCGCGCTTTTGCTGCCAAGTAAAAGAGGTTTTACCGTTTTTTTGTGTGGAGCTGAAACTTTGTGCCGCTGCCCAACCCATTGTAAACCCTTAGTTTTGTGGGTTTCCTTAGTAGCAATCGGATTTTTATCGTCTTTTCCCTTATTCCCTTATTGAAATATGAAGAATAAGGGAATAAGGGTTGGTTGTGTGTGCGTCGTTTGGCTACTAAGGGGGCCTTAGAAACTAAGGGCTAATTCCATTCCACACAAAAAACAGTAGAACCATAAAAAATAATGCCGCAAATTACTAAAAAAACCATGATGAAAAACCAAGCTCTTTGCCAACATTTATATAATTCTGTTTATAAATATGTTGTATTTGATTATTGCATTTTGTTATTTTACATTAAAAGATTTGGTGAAAACAAACTTTTTGCTATGGGCGGCGCGATGCGCGGGGATGCAGCGGTGCCCTATACACAAACACGCCATCGTCATTCCGAACGAGTGCAGCGAGTGAGGAGCCGAAGCACGAGGTGCGAGCTTAGCGCAACTAATATAGCTCGGTTGTTGTTCCTCTGGATTGCTTCACCCTTCGGGTTCGCAATGACGACGAGTGGGTTCCGCCCCTCAAAAAACCACCCATCATTTTTCAGCTTTGCATGCAATAATTTTTTCCCTACCTTTACTCAAATTTTTCACCCCAAAAACACCAAAAAAATCATCAAAAAATGAACCCGAAAATGCAGCGCCTCACCCCCACACTAATCCTCGCCATCCTTTGCTACGCCTCGCTTGCGCAGCCGCTGGCATTCCCCGAAGCAGAGGGCTTTGGCAAGTACACCACCGGCGGACGCGGTGGCGTTGTGCTCACCGTTACGAACCTCCGCGATAGCGGTCCGGGCAGCCTGCGCCAAGCTGTGGAGCAGCGGGGCGCACGCATCGTAGTGTTTGCGGTGGATGGCACCATCGAGCTGCAGTCCACGCTGGTGGTCGCGCACGACAGCATCACCATTGCCGGACAAACGGCACCCGGCGACGGCATTTGTCTCAAGGGCTACCCGCTGTACGTGCGTGCCAACAACGTTGTTGTCCGCTACCTGCGCTGCCGTATGGGCGACCTGCACGCTGTGGCCGACGATGCATTAGGTGCCATGCGGGTTCGCGACTTCATCATCGACCACTGCTCGGCCTCGTGGTCGGTGGACGAGTGCCTGTCGGTGTACCGCGCCGAGAACCTCAGCGTGCAGTGGTGCATGGTTACGCACAGCCTCTCCAAATCGGCGCACAGCAAGGGTGCGCACGGCTTTGGCGGCATCTGGGGCGGCGCCAACGCCAGCTTTCACCACAACCTGATGGCGCACCACAGCAGCCGCAACCCGCGCTTTGCGTCGGACGGCTATAGCCCTGTGGATTTTCGCAACAACGTGGTCTACAACTGGGGCTTCAAGGCCGCGTACGGCGGGGGACAAGGCGGGAAAATCAACTTCGTGGCCAACTACTACAAGCCCGGCCCAGCTACCTCGCCCGACAAGCGTGCATGGTTTCTCGACCCCGCTGAAGACGGCACTGGCGCTTACTTTTTGGCCGAGAACGTGATGGCAGGCAGCGACAGCGTTACCGCCAACAACTGGCTGGGTGTGGGCCTCAACAAGCCTCATGTGCGCGCCACCACGCCGTTTCCCTTCGAGCCGATACTTCAGGATGCGCCGCAAACCGCCTACCAGCGCGTGCTCGCAGAGGCTGGATGTAGCAGGCGGCGCGATGCCTACGATGCGATGGTGGTGGCGGAAGTCAATGCTGGCTTGGCTCGCGGAGGTGCCACGTATGGCGGCGGAGGCAAGGGAATTATCGACTCGCAGCGTGAAGTTGGCGGCTGGCCTACGTTGCAGCAGGGTGTCTACCCTCGCGATAGCGATGGCGACGGCATGAGCGATGTCTGGGAGGCCGCACACAGCCTCAATCCCAGCGATAGCGCCGACGCCGCAGGCCACCAGCTCGACAGCGTTTACACCAACGTAGAAGTCTACATCAACTCGCTATCGAAGCCATAAAAAGTTCCGATTCGCTAAATTTTTGGTGCTTATAGTATATTTCACAATAAGACATATCGTAAACTATTGTGTTTGATGCAAAATGAAAGAAATATGCAATATAATAAGTAAAATATAATAGAAAGAATTTTGGTGAAAACTATTAAATTTTATTAAAAAATAGGTTGACCGCATTGCAGAATGAAAAAAACCACATACCTTTGCACCGTTTTCAATTTGTGCTCGCGCACCAAGACAGCGTGCGAGCGGAGCGAGAAAATTTTTAGAGTAAAAACTTTATGCAATAAGTACAGCAATGAAGCAACGTTTTACAATGTGTCAATTACATACTTTGCCTCTGGTTTTAATCACCGTTTTAAGCCTGTGTCGTGGCACGGTCAATGGCACTGCCTTTGTGTTAAAGAAAGTTAACGGGGGGGGGGTAGGACACCATATAACTTCTTCGCTTTCAGCGAATTACAAAAAACATTTTTTGCGTTATTTAACTGCACATGCGTGTAGCCTGTTATGGGCTGCTACGCATGTGTGGCTTTTTTATGTCCTGTTTTTATCAGAAATTTTAGGCGGAAAAATAAGATTGATTACGAAATAAATTTACCTTCAAAAACACAAAAACGATGAAACAAGTGAAGCATGATTTACGTACAGCGGCATTGATGCTGCTTTTCGCGCTGGCTGGTGTGTCCGTGCACGCGGCGGAGCGCCAAATGGAGCTGCTCGACAGAGGAGTGGTGGCGCTGAAGTCGGGTAGCGACGTGTTCATTTCGTGGCGGCTGTTTGCTACAGACCCCGATGGCATTGGCTTTAACGTGTACCGCACGGGCAACGCCACGCCGCTCAACTCAGCTGCGCTCGACGCGGCGCACACGAATTTCGTTGTTGTCGGCGGCGCTGCCGGCACAAGCGACACCTACGAAATCGCAGTGCTGGTGGGCAACAAGGAGGTGCTTCGCACTGCGCCTGCAGCCGTGTTGCAGAGCCAGTATCTCAACATTCCGGTGCAGAAACCTGTGGGCAGATTGTGGGACGGTTCGGCGGCCTACACCACCTACACCGACTACTCCATTTACGACGGCACGGTGGCTGACCTCGACGGCGACGGGCAGTACGAAATTGTGTTCTTTTGGGGACCCGGTAACATGAAGGACAACTCGCAGGATGGCATCACGGGCACCGTGTTCATCGACGCCTACAAGCTTGATGGCACTAAGGTTTGGGGGGCCGGCAAGTGGATAGATTTGGGGCCAAATATTCGCGCTGGAGCGCACTACCAAAACTTTTTGGTGTACGATTTTGATGGCGATGGCAAGGCCGAAATTATTGTCAAAACCGCGCCGGGCACTAAGGATACGGAGGGCAACATCATCGACAATAATGAGGCCTACCTTGGCAATTCGAGCGGCTACATTTTGGCGGGAGCCGAATACCTGTCGGTGTTTGAGGGTGCTACGGGCAAGCTGCTTGCCACCACAAAGTACGACCCGCCTCGTCATCCCGACACGGAAGACCCCAGCAGCACGCAGCTGAACGCCGTTTGGGGCGACAACTACGGCAACCGCGTTGACCGATTTCTCTCGTGCGTGGCCTACCTCGACGGCGAGCATCCGAGCGCGGTGATGTGCCGCGGCTACTACACGCGCACCACCCTCTGCGCTTGGGATTGGGACGGTGTGAGCCTCAACAAGCGCTGGCTTTTCGACACGCGCGGAATGTCGGGCGGCAGCGTTTACGAGGGGCAGGGCAACCATAATTTGTCGGTGAACGACGTGGACGGCGATGGCAAAGATGAGATTATTTACGGCGCAATGGCCATCGACGACGACGGTCGCGGCCTCTACACCACAGGCCTCAATCATGGCGATGCGGCGCACGTGGGCAAGTTCATTCCGAGCCGCGAAGGGCTGCAAATTTTCGGCGTGTTTGAAGACCCGCATCCGGTGGGCACTGCCATGCGCGATGCGAGAACCGGCACCATCATTTGGAAGGTTGACACGGACTCCGACAACGGGCGCGGCCTCTGCGCCGACATCGACCCAGCGTATTCGGGCGAAGAAGGCTGGGGCGCAAGAAGTAGCGGCATCTACGCGGCCACAGGCGAGCGGCTATCGACCTCCACCTCTACGGTGTCGATGAACATGGCCATCTACTGGGACGGTGATGTGGGGCGCGAGCTGATGGACGGGACAAGCAATCCGGCCATCACCAAGATGGCTGCCTCGGCGGGGTCGGGTAGCAACCTGAGAACCTACACGCGCAGCACGCTGCTCACCTGCTCCGGCGCATCGAGCAACGGCGGAACGAAGGCCAACCCTTGCCTGCAAGCCGACATTTTTGGCGACTGGCGCGAAGAGGTTATTCTGCGAGCCACGGACAACACTGCCCTGCGCGTCTACACCACCATCACGCCCACCGTGCACACAGGCGCGGGCGCGGTGCCCTCGAAGGGCATTGCCACGCTGATGCACAACAAGGCCTACCGCCTCGCCATTGCTTGGCAAAACAGCGGCTACAACCAGCCGCCGCACGTGGACTACTTCCTGGGCTACAACACCACCAACGAGCAGGTGGTTGACACGAGCATCGAAAAAGGCATGGAAATTTTGGTGTCGTTTGCAGCCAATGGTGGCACATTTGCGGACAACACCACCGCCACCAAAACCTTGTCAACGCTGACGGGAACCCACATCGACATCCCCAGCATTACGCGCACCAGCTACGATTTTCTTGGCTGGTATTTTGCCGACGGCAAACCCTTCAACCCAACGGTGGCCTACCGTGCGGACGTGGAGCTGCGCGCCGAGTGGGGCCATCTCTACACGCTCACCTTCGACGCCAACGGCGGCACCATGTCCTCGCCAAGCGGCGCTGCCATTGCCACGAGCACCAAAGCTGTGGCCTACGAAAAAGCTATTGGCACCATGCCCGTGCCCACGCCTGCTGCGGGATTTCTCTTCGACGGATGGAACGCAAGCCCAGGCGGGCCGTGGTATAGCGACTACACCGCGGCGACCGTCCACAGCGTGCAGGGCAACCAAACGCTCTACGCCCGCTATCGCGCCGCCAACGCCTACGTGCTCTTCTTCGACGCCAACGGCGGCGCCATGCCCGATACCGCCACGCGCAAGTACGTCACGCTTGGCGTAGCCGTGGGCGCCCTGCCGATACCCACGCGGCGCGGCTACACCTTTGCGAGCTGGAGCACGCTGCAAGTCGACAACGGCGGCGGTACGATTTACACCCCCGCAACGGTGTACAGCACGAGCGACAACCTAACCCTCTACGCGAAGTGGATCGAGAACGCCTCGTACACCCTCACTTTCGATGCCAACGGCGGCATTTTGCCGGCAGGCGAAACCACCAAAAAAGTCATCTACGATTTGCCGCTGGGCGCACTGCCCGCGCCCGTTCGCGACAGCTTTGAATTTGTTGGCTGGAACACGCGCCGTGCAGGAAATGGCCTAAGCTACACCGACACCACCATTTGCACCGCCGACGCGGACTTCAGGCTCTACGCGCAGTGGCTGGCCAAGCTCTACCGCCTCAGCTTCGACGCCAACGGTGGCGTGCTGACGGGCGACAGCTACAAGGATGTTTACCACAACGCCCCGCTGGGCGAGCTGCCTGTGCCGACGCGACAAGGCTACACCTTCGCAGGCTGGAACACCGCCCAAGACGGCAACGGTGTGGCCTACATTGCCGCAACGGTGTACAGCACGGAGGGAGATATCACCCTGTACGCGCAGTGGGTCGAGAGCGTCTCGTACATCCTCAGCTTCGATACCAACGGCGGCACGCTGACGGGCGACGGCTACAAGAATGTTTACCACAACGCTCCGCTGGGCGCATTGCCCGTGCCCGTTCACGTTGGCTATGATTTTGCTGGATGGAATACGCTCCGCGCAGGAGATGGCCTCGCCTACACCGACACCACCACCTGCACCGCCACCGCCAACTTCACGCTCTACGCGCAGTGGCAGGCCAAGCTCCTCCGCCTCAGCTTCGACGCCAACGGCGGCACGCTGACGGGCGACAGCTACAAGGATGTTTACCACAACGCCCCGCTGGGCGCATTGCCCGCGCCCGTTCGCGATGGCTATGATTTTGCCGGATGGAATACGCTCCTCGCAGGAGATGGCCTGAGCTACACCGCCGCCACCACCTGCACCGCCATCGCCGACTTTACGCTCTACGCGCAGTGGACGCTAAAGGAGGCATTGGCGGCTGCCGCGCAGCGCTTGGCCGAGCTGACGCTATACCCCAATCCGGTAACGAACGGCGAGCTGATTATCGACAACGCAGAGCTTAGGGTGGGGGAGAGGCTGGAAATTTGTACGCTGACCGGCGCGGTGCTGGCCACCGACCGTATCGCCGCCGGCAAAACCACCCACATCAGCGTAGGGCATTTGCCTACGGCAACATACGTGATACGAATTGGGAGTAAGGTGGGGAAAATTTTGATAGTGAATTGAACGGCTCGCTCTATCGAGGCTCGGTAACGGGCGTTATTGAGCCTCGATAACGGGCATTATTGAGCCTCGATAACGGGCGTTATTGAGCCTCGATAATGGGCATTATTGAGCCTCGATACAAGTACATTATTGAGCCTCGATACAAGTACAGTATAGAGCCTCTATAATGGAGGGCGGTATGAAAATATGAAGAATAGCTGGTAGTGAATTTCGATAGAATTGTTTCTGTGGTTAATAAAAATGAAATCTGAAGTATGAAACGTGTAATTTTTCCATTGCTTTGCCTGCTGCTGATGCAGTGTCAGCGGGAGCGCGACAAGCACTTTGAGGAGCCGACCTGGGCGGGTAGGCCGCTGTATGAGGTGCTGCAAGAAAAAGGGAATTTTTCTAAGTACCTCGCCTGCGTGGACAAAACCCTATACGCCGAATCGGTGAGGGGTAACGGCCTGTGGACTATCATAGCGCCCAACGATGCGGCCATGACAACGTTCATGACCGCCCGCGGCTACAGCTCGGTGGACGACATCCCGTTCGACACCGTCAACAGGCTGGTGGCCTACTCCATGCTCTACAACAAGTACCCCTACACCCGCCTGACCGACATTCTGGGCGGCGGCGTGTGGGACACCATTGCCAGCGTCAAAAAGCAAACGCCCTACTACGAAACCCTGCACCGCGAAAAATACCGTGGCGACTTGGTCTGGACGGTTTACCCCACCAACGGCCGCTCCTACACGTTTGGCAGCAACGCGGTGGACAACAACTACAAGTACCTGCCCTTCTACTTAGACCGCTTTTTCAGCGCCCGCCAGCTTACGGAAGAGGACTACAACACCTTTTATCCGAACGTTCCCTACACCGGCCACAACGTGCAGGCTGGCTCCTTGGTGCCGAGCGGCATCGACATGGAGGCCTCCAACGGCGTAGCCCACGAGGTGGATGCCGTGAGTATGCCCCTGCCCAACCTCGAGGAGCAGCTGCAGAAGGATGAAAAGTACTCCGATTTTTGGAAGCTGGTTGACCTGCGAAACTCGCTCGACGAACCCCTGTTTTATACCTTTATGCAATATGCCGATCTCTCCGAGTACTTCAAAAAGGTTTACCCCAGCTACGGCATCGACTACGTTTACTGCAGGTTTTGTACGGGCTTAGACGTGCCCATCAACAGCGAGCGCTACTGGGATCCGGTGGACGTCGTAAACGCCGAGCAAAACGGGTACACCATATTTGCCCCCACCAACGCGGCGGTGCAGCGGTTTTACGAGGACAAAATTGCGCACTACGGCTACCCCTCCATTGCCGCCCTGCCATACACCCTGGTGGGATACTTCCTGAACGCGCACATGGTGGGCAGCATGATTTGGCCAATGGAGTTTAGGGGGGCGAAAAACAGCGCCGAAAACTTCATCAACGGCGTAGGCTTGCGCGGGGGCGAAGACCTCATCACCTGGTCGAAGGGAACGCTGGAGCCGAAAGTGGCCAGCAACGGCTTCCTCTACGGCTGCAACAACTACGTGCGAAGCCCCTACTTCGAAACCGTGCTCTCCGAAATCCTGCTGCGCTCCAACGACCGCTACTCCTTCCTCTACGGCGCCCTCAACAGCGGCACCATGGGCACGCTCTGGCTCGACCTGGCCTACTGCTCGCTCAACGCCCACTACGAGGAGGACTACATTGTGCTCGCCCTGTCCGACGACCAGCTGCGGAGCGACGGCTTCAGCTACGCGGCCTCCACCGGCGTATTTAGCCACACTGCGGGGGCCGAAATTGCCAGCTCGCGCATTAGCAGGCTCGTGCGCTCGCACATCTTCCGGCGCGTTCACAACGACACGATAGACACCCGCCTCAACCTCGAAGCTGGCGCTCCCAGCCCGCTGGACAACGCGTATGGCGGCTACTCCTACCTCCTGAACGACTACGGCGACTTGGTGCGCGTCAAGGGCGACCAGCTGCAAATGGTGGGCAACATGGCGCGAAACGAGTGGGTTACGGCCACCAAGGTGGTCAACCCCGAACCCTTCCTCAACGGCACTGTTTATACCATCGACCGAATGCTGCAGTACTCGCCCGACACCATTGTTGCCTCCCTGAGGCGGGCAAAGGCAGCCAACCCGAACATCTCTAAGGCCGTAGATTACCTCATATTTCTGTCGGATGTTTCGGTAAAGTATCCGGATAAAATCACCAACTTATACGCCCTCAACTCATCGTCGTTCTACACCCTCTTTTTGCCCACCAACGCCGCCATCGACAGCGCCGAGACGCTCTCCGCGAATCTGCTCTATCCCGCCGGAACCGGACAGCTAAAAGGGCTGCCGAGTTTGCAGTCCATGATAGCTACCAACACCGCCGGCACAGGGGTGATGGCCGACCTCAACCGCTACGTGGACAAAGCCATCGATTTTTTTAAGTACCATGTGGTCGCAGGCGGGCTGTACCTCGATGACGGCTATGACAAAATCGTGCTCAACGACGGCAAGTACTTAGACAACATGGTGGTGGCCACCGGCCGCAAGGTAGACATTGTGAATAGCACCTTCTT
>JAITOI010000203.1 GCA_031289995.1 Prevotellaceae bacterium
AAACGCTTGCCAGATGCTCCGCCAAATTCATGTCCACCGGGCAGGCGCGGGAGCAGCGACCGCAGCCGGTGCAGCCGTGCACGCCGAGGCGCTGGGGCATGTAGGCGAACTTGTGCATCAGCCGCTGACGCCAGCGGGCGTGCTGTGTGGGGCGCGGGTTGTGGCCGGAGGTGTGCAGCGTGAAGAGCGACAGGCCGCACGAATCCCAGCAGCGCAGGCGGTCGCCGTGGCTGAGAGTACGGGCGTTTTCCTGCACGTCGAAGCAGGCGCAGGTGGGGCACACAAAGGCGCACGAGCCGCAGCCAATGCAGCGCGAGGACTGCGTGAGCCATGCCTCGCTGCCGAACATGGTGGCCATTTTTTTCTTCAGCTCGTCGAGGTTGAACCGGACGGACACCTCGGCCAAAGCCGCGTCCTTGCTGGCGTTGGCGGGTGCGGGTTGTAGCAGGGAGGCGTAGCGCTCGGCGAGCTGCTGGCCCTTGTCGGTAGCGACTTCTACGAGGTAGCCGTCGGCAAGCGGCGTGAGCAGCATGTCGCTACCCGAGGCGCTGCCCGGATGCCCGCCCACCGAGGTGCAAAAGCAGTACTCGTCGGCGGCGGTGCAGCTAAGGGTGATGAGGGTGGTGCGCTTCATTCGCTCGTTGAACGGCAGGTCGCTGACGTCCCAGTTGAAGATGGCCGAGAGGGGCGCAAAACCCGCAGCGTCGCAGGGATGCAGGCCGAACACGATGGTTGGCGGCAGCGCGTCGGCATCGTAGTCGCTCAGCTCCAGCTTGCCCTGCTGCTTGGCGTACGAGAACAATTTTTCGGTGCGCGGGAAGGCGACTTTTTTCACCGACTGCGTAGTCTGCACGTGCTTCAGCGAGATGCTGTCGGCGCTGCTCACGCGCTCAAAGCTCAGCTTTCCGTTGTCGGCTTCGACCGGTGCGAGCACGCGGTGCCCATCGCTCAGCAGCTGTGCCAGCAAGGCTTTCAGCGTTTCCTTAGGGATGAATTTTTGCTCCATGGCTACTCGTTATTTTCGTTGGTCAGATGATAAAATTTTCCTTGTCGTTGGGCGCAAACGTGGAGAGGACGCTGCCCTTGTCGGGCGCATCGCCGAACTGCTCGCTGACGGTGGCGTAGATTTTGTGCGACAGGATGTGTATCGGCAGCCCCAGCGGGCAGGCGGCTCCGCAGGCTCCGCAGTCGGAGCATCGGCCGGCGAGGTGCATCACGCGGTTGATTTGCCACTCCATGTTGGCGGCGGTGGCGGCCCAGGGCTGCACCCACTGCGGGCGGTTGACCTCCACGATGCACTTGGTGCAGTAGCACAGCGGGCAGGCGGCGCGGCAGGCGTAGCAGCGGAAGCATTTGGACAGCTCGCGCGTCCAGTACTGCCATCGTTCGGCGGCACTCATCGCCTCCAGCTCCTTCACCCATTGGCTCTCCACCTGCCTGTCGGGCGCGGCGGCGGAGGCCAGATGCAGCCTCAGCTCAGCGATGGAGGAGAGGGGCACGAGCGAGCCGTTGTGGAGGGTAAAAATGCTGAGCTCGCCGTCGCGCAGCTGCTCCTCGTCGCAGAGGCGGGCGATGCTTCGCAGCGCGTAGTACGAGGCGGCGATGCCAACCTTGCGCCCCGCGACAAGGTCTTTGTGCGTGAGGTAGACGGCGAGGTTTCCGGTGCAGCACTCGTCGAAGATGAGGCGGTCGGCCTCGTCCATGCCGCGCACAAACAGGGGTCGCGGCAGTCGCGTACCTTTTTCGTAGCCGATAAAAAGGTCGATGTCGCCGCTTGCGAGC
Organism: Prevotellaceae bacterium; assembly: GCA_031289995.1. The sequence continues at coordinate 1,783 of JAITOI010000203.1, forward strand.
AGCGATTTTACACGGTTTCGTAGCTCAATCATGGTTGTCCTCCTCCTTGGTTAGGTTGCGTTAGCACATCTTCGTTTCCGCTCTGGTATTGGGCTGCGAGGCGGTAGTCGGTGTAGGGTCCGAGCTCGCGAATGGAGGCCACGGTGCTGTTCACCACCTCGGCCCACTTTGCTCCTTCGGCAGCCGACACCCACGAAAATCGTATGCGCCGCACGTCCACGCCCATAAAGTCGAGCAGCTCGCGCAGCAGCATCCACCGGCGTCGCGCGTGAAAGTTGCCGCTGGTGTAGTGGCAGTCGTTGGGGTGGCATCCCGACACGATGATGCCGTCGCAGCCGCTGGCAAAGGCTTTTAGCAGCAGCATAAAGTCGATGCGTCCGGTGCACGGAAAGCGCACAATCTTTACGTTTGCCGCGTACTTGATGCGGCTCGTGCCGGTGAGGTCGGCGCCCGCGTAGGTGCACCAGTTGCACACGAAGGCAAGTATTTTCGGTTCAAATTCCATATCGCATTTCGGTTTTTGCGTAGCTGAAAAATCACTCGTTTATCGACATCACTTCGGCAAACAGCTGCTCGTTGCTGAAGCCCTGCATGTCGATGGATTTGGAGCGGCAGAACGACACGCAGGTGCCGCAGCCCTGGCACAGCCCAGGGTTCACCTTAGCCAGCAGCTTGAGCGTTCGGCCCGCGCGGTCTTTGATTTCCTCGCGCTCGATGGCCTGGTAGGGGCAGGCCGTTTGGCACATGAAGCAGCCCACGCAGGTGGAAAATTCGGGCGGCGCCGAGCGGTTGACCACCGCCACCAGCGGCTCGCGCGTGAGCTCGCTGTTGGAGAACAAGCCAATCACCTTGGCAGCTGCGCCCGAGGCGGCCGCCACCGTTTCGGGAATGTCTTTGGGAGCCTGGCACGCGCCGCAGAGGTAGATGCCTGCGGTGTTGGTTTCAACGGGCTTGAGCTTGGGGTGAGCTTCGGCAAAAAACTTGTACGCATCGTACGACACGTGCAATTTTTGCGCCAGCTCTTCGGAGCCTTTGTTGGCTACGCCGGCGGTTGCCAGCACCACCATGTCGGCTTCGACCTCCAGCTGCCGCCCGCCCAGCAGCGTGTCGGCGCCGCACACCACCAGCTTGCCGTTTTTTTCGTACACCCTCGCCACGCGGCTGCGGACGTAGCGTGCGCCGTCTTCCTCGATGGCGCGTCGCACAAATTCTTCGTAGTTTTTTCCGGCTGCACGGATGTCCATGTAGAACACGTGAGCCTCGCCGCCGTGCACCTTGTGGCGGTAGAGCATGGCGTGCTTGGCGGTGTACATGCAGCAAATTTTCGAGCAGTAGGGCAGTCCTTTTGCGGGGTCGCGCGAGCCTGCACAGGCGATGAACACTACCTTTTGCGGCACGGTGCCGTCCGATGGTCGGCGAATTTCGCCCAGCGTTGGACCGGAGGCCGACGCCAGCCGCTCGAACTGCAAGCCGGTAATCACGTCCTTGAATTTGCCGTAGCCGTACTCCGGAAAGAAGTCGGGCTGAAGCACGTCAAAGCCCGTGGCCACAACGATTGCGCCCACATCCTCGCTCAGCAATTCGTCGGGCTTGTCGAACTCAATGGCTTCGGTGGGGCATGTTTTTTGGCAGATTTTGCACGCGCCTTTGGTGTAGTAGTTGCAGCTGATTTTATCTATCACCGGCTTGTTGGGCACAGCCTGCGGAAAGGGCGAGTAGATGGCGGTGCGAAGGCCCATGCCGGCGTTGAACTCGCTCGGGATTTTTTTCTTCGGACACTTGCCCCAGCACGCCCCGCAGCCGGTGCACTTCTTGTGGTCAACGCTCTTGGCGCGGAGCCGAATGGTGGCCTTAAAGTTGCCGATAAAGCCCTCCAGCTTCTCGAGCTCGGCGTAGGTGTAGAGCGTGATGTTGGGGTGCTGCGCCACGTCCACCATGCGCGGCGTGAGGATGCACTGCGAGCAGTCGAGCGTGGGAAAAGTTTCGGACAGCTGCGACATGTGCCCGCCAATGGAGGCGTCGCGCTCCACCAAAATAACCTTCTGTCCGGCGCTCGCAATGTCAAGCGCAGCCTGTATTCCCGCAATGCCGCCACCGAGCACCAGCGCCTTCTTTACGATGGGCACTTTGATGGCGTTGAGCGGCTTGTTGCGCTTCACTTTTTCGACCAGCATACGGGTGAGGTCGATGGCTTTTCCGGTGGTGGTTTCGCTCTTTTCGTGCACCCACGAGCAGTGCTCGCGCAGGTTGGTAATTTCGCACATGTAGGGGTTCAATCCCGCTTCGGCACAGGCTTTGCGGAAGGTAGGCTCGTGCATGCGCGGCGAGCATGCAGCCACCACCACGCCCGTCAAACTGTGCTCCCTGATGGCGTCCTTGATGAGCGACTGCCCCGGGTCGGAGCACATGTACTTGTAGCTGGCGCTATGTGCCACGCCGTCGAGCTTGCCCAGCTCGGCAGCAACCTTTTCGCAGTCAACGGTGGCGCTTATATTTTCGCCGCAATGGCAAACAAACACTCCAATTTTCGACATCTTCGCTTCGGTATTTAGTGGGACAAAAATTTGGCCTCGACAAACAGCTTGTGCAGCCCCAGCTCCTTTGGGCTGATGCCCAGGGCGAGGCCGATTGCCTGCGTGATGTAGAGCACGGGGATGCTGATTTTTTGCTGCAGGTAGCGGTTGATGTGCGGGCGGCGCATGTCGAGATTGGCCTGGCACATCGGGCAGGCGACGATGATGGCTTCCGCGCCGCGGTCGGCGGCATCCCTCAGAATTTTGCCCGACAGCTCGGCCACCACGTCGGTGCGCGACACGGAAAATCCTGCACCGCAGCACTCGGTTTTGAACCCCCAGTCGAGCGAGGTGGCGCCAATACTGCGCATCAGCTCGTCCATCGACTGCGGGTCTTCTACGCGGTCAAACTGCAGCACGTCATGCGGTCGCACGAGCAGGCAGCCGTAGTAGCACGCCACCTTGCGGGCAAAGGGCTGGCAGGCTTTGGCGCTGAGCTGGGCTGCCACGTACTTGTCGATAAATTGCATCACGTTGAGCACGCGCAGGCGGCATCCCAGCTGGGCTTGCAGCTTGTCCTCGAGCTTGCGCTTCAGCTCCGCGTCGTGGCTCAGCGCGTGCTGCGCCACGCTCAGGCGGTTGTAGCAGGCGGCGCAGGGCACCAGCAGCTCGTCCATGCCCTGCCTTTCGGCCTGCGCCAAAATGCGGGCGGGTAGCGCCAGCGCCAGCTCGTGGTTGAGGTTGTGCGCGGCGGTGGCGCCGCAGCAATTCCAGTCGGACAGCTCGACCGGCGTGATGCCAAACGCCTTGGCGAGCGCCAGCGTGGACTGCGCGTAGTCCGACGAGGTTCCGCTCAGCGAGCAGCCTGGGTAAAATCCTATTTCCATAGCTCCGATAGTTGTTTTTTGCCCTTGATAATTTCGGGTATCAGCGGCAGCTTGCCCTTGAGGTACATGCGCGGCGCAATGTCGAGGTCTTGCAGCAGGTCGAAGGTGCGCAGCTTGTAGTCGGCCACCAAGCCCAGCTCGTAGAGCCGCCCTGTGAGCCGCACCGAATCGAGGAATGCGCGGTGGAAGGCTAGCACTTTTTTGCTGCGCTTGTTCACCATTTTTTTCTCGAGCGCCTGCACGCGCAGCTCGTCCATCAGCTGCGGAATGTCGAGCTGCATCGGGCATCGCGTGAGGCACTGCTGGCACGAGGCGCAGAGCCAGATGGTTTCGGAGCGCAGCAGGCGGTTGAGGTTTTCGGCGTCGCCAGTTTGCAGCATCCGCATGACGACGCTGGGCGGGTAGTCCATTTGGGCGTTGAGCGCGCAGCCGGCCGAGCATTTGCCGCACTGGTAGCAGCGGTTGACGTTTAGTTCCATGATTTGCGATTTGCGATTTTTAGACGTGCGATTTGCGACTATGAGATTTGCGACTTCAGCAATTTTCAAATTTTCAAATTTTCAAATTTTCAAATTTTCAAATTTTCATCCCTCGGCTTCCTCATTTTCGAAGAGGGTGAGGTCAATTTCCTCGTGCTCTCCGATCTCGTTTACGCGGCCTTTTTCGCACTTGATGGTGCGCTTGGGGAAGCGTCGCAGGAGGCTGTAGTTGTGGGTTGCCATCATCACGGAGTGCCCGTTATGGCTGATGTCGTTGAGCACGGCCATGATTTCTTCGGAGGTTTCGGGGTCGAGATTTCCGGTCGGTTCGTCGGCAAGAATCACCTCCGGGTCGTTGAGCAAAGCGCGGGCAATGACCACGCGCTGCTGCTCGCCACCCGACAGCTGGTGCGGCATTTTGTGGCTCTTGTGCTCGAGGTTGACCTTCTGCAGCACGCTACGGATGCGCTCCTTGATGTCGCTCTTGTTGGTCCAGCCGGTGGCGCGGAGCACGAAGTGGAGGTTGTCGTACACGCTGCGGTCGATGAGCAGCTGGAAGTCCTGGAACACCACGCCGATTTTGCGGCGCAGGTAGGGGATGTGCGACTCGCGGATGCGGTGCAGCTGGTAGCCCACAATCCAAGCCTCGCCCCGCTTGAGGCGCAGCTCGGCGTTGAGCGTTTTGATGAGGCTCGATTTGCCGCTGCCCACCTTGCCCACGAGGTAGATGAACTCGCCGCGCTCGACGCTAAACGTAACGTCGGACAAGATGAGGTGCGGCCCCTGAAAAATGTCCGCTGCCTTGACTTCGATGATGGTATCAAGCATAGCTGAAGAATAGAGTAGTAGGGCGCAAAGGTACGCAAATTTTTGGGGATTGAAACATGGACGCACGCTTGTTGCCATCCGCAGGCAAGCGGTAGCGCAGCCTGCGGACAGCAACCAACGCGCGGTTGGTGAGCGAAGTCGAACCATCGGGGCACAACTTACACCCGTGCGCACGGCAGAACGTCGTTCGGAAATCCCATACTTAAATCATACAAACCCTCCCCCCAAAAACAATTATTAATCTTTAACAAAAAATATTTGCACACCCCAAACCTTTACCCTACCTTTGCCGCTCAAAACGCCCAAAAAAATGCGCGTGCGAAAATCGCTGAACGCTAATGTTCACCGGCCTTTGCGATAGGTTTCGCACCGCTGCTTTTGGTAAAAAATAGGTAATAAAAAAACGCTGTAGAAACAGCAGAGAAATGAAAAACCCGATGCTCGTAAAGCCTTACACAGCCTCATTTACAGCACG
>JAITOI010000207.1 GCA_031289995.1 Prevotellaceae bacterium
GCCTCGGCGCTCAGCCCACAGTAGCCCACATTCCAGGTGGTGATGGTGAGCGTGTCGGCAAGGCACAGCGCGGGCTGCAGGCGGTTGTAGAGCGTTTCGCGCGGCGCGGGGCGGTAGGCAGTAGCGGCAGCCACGGCAAAAAAAATGAGCGCTGCCAGCGCCAGCGCTACGGCTCCGGCGCAGCTGATGAGCGCAGGGGTGGACATGTTTTTGATGCGTTGTAAATTTTTCATGGCGGCAAAATTAGTAAATCTTTTTTTGAGGTGGTATCCGTGATGGCGATTGGGATAGCATGTCCAAGCGTTTCTGCAATGGGTTGAGCAGCGAGCTGAACGGTGATAAAAAAACCTCATTTCAACCTAATTTTTCTAACGGAGCGACCTCAGTAGAGACGTGGCGTGCCGCGTCTTTACAACCTCATTAACCGCATTAAAAAATGAGGTAATGAGGTTGTGTGAAAACGCGATTTTCGCGTCTCTACTGAGGTTGTCTTGTTGGGAAAATTAGGTAAAAATGAGGTTCCGTGCTACTACAAATCGACTATGACAACCTCGACAAAACCCTTCAATTTTTCGAAGTCTTTATCGGCTGTAAGCAGCGTCAATCCGTGGCATTGGGCGGTTGCGGCAATAATGGCATCGGGCATTTTGAGATGGAACAGCTGCTTCAACCTAATGGTGGCATTTTTCACCTTGTTGGTAATCGGAAGTATTGTAATGTCGGCAAGTAGGAGCTGAATTTTTTCTTGCTCCTGTAGCGCGATAAATGGCTTGCCCAACAGCTCAATTTCGGACACCATTGAAATCAGCGGAGCGCAACGAAGAAGCCCACGCAGCGCGGGATGTTCCTCCATCGCGTACAGGATGATATTGGTGTCAGCCAAAATATCTGCCTTACCCATTTCGCATCTCTCTTTGGTATTCCAATCCGTCAATGCCGCGCTTCAGCTTGCCGTAAATGTCGGCAAGAGTTTTCTTGGGCCGTTGCTGCGCTAACCGCGTTTGCTGGATTTGCTGGAGCAGCAGCTGGAGGTCATCCGGTGTAATGTCTTTAATTTCGATTACCATGATTTTATTTTTTCGAGCGCAAAGGTAGTAAAATATTGCATTTCAAAGAAGCTGCAACCAGCTTGCGTCTTTGCGCACGGAGCACCGACCTCCATCGTGGTACAACCAACACCCGTGCGCCATGCAGACCGCATGGGAATAGCACCTCAAAAAAAAAGCCCCAAAAATTCTGCGCAAAAACAGCACGAATTACCAAAAAAGCGTGTACCTTTGCGCGCTAAAAAAATCTTTCACGTAATGGGAATCTTCGATATTATTTTTGCCCTGCTTTTCGGCTACGCCATCTACACCGGCATCAAGCAGGGTCTGGTGATGCAGCTCGCGTCCCTGCTGGCGCTGCTGCTGGGCGCGTACATCGCGTTCAAGTTTTCGGGGCTGCTGGCGAAGTGGATTACCGGCTTCGGCGTGGGCGACGAGGCGGTGGCGCTCGTGTCGTTTTCGCTCACCTTTGTGGGCGTGCTGCTGCTGACGCGGCTGGTGGGACGGGTGGTCGAAAAAATTGTCAAGGTGTCGATGCTGGGATGGCTCAACCGCTTGCTGGGCGTTGTTTTTGCGATGCTCAAGGTGGCGTTCATCGTCAGCATTGCGCTGTACGTGGTCAACAGCGTTGACCGCATGATACCGTTTTTGCCGCAGGAGCAGGTGAGCAAGTCCAAGCTCTACGCACCGCTCTCAGGCCTTGCCCCTGCTGTGTTTTCGTACCTCGACTTCGAGAAGATGAAGGCCTCGATGATGGAGCTGGACAAGAAAGTGGACGAAAAAATGGACGAAATAAAGTAGCAAAAACGATGGCATTACTGCTGTGTATAGAAAGCTCGGCTGAGGTGTGCAGCGTAGCGCTGGCGCGGGATGGCGAGGTGGTGTCGCTGCGCGAGAACGGCCTCGAACGCCAGCATGCTAAGCTGCTTGCGCCCTACATTTTTGAGGTGATGAGCGAGGCCAACATCAGGCCGTCGCAGCTCGACGCAGTGGCGGTGAGCCAAGGCCCCGGCTCGTACACCAGCCTGCGCATCGGGACAAGCGTGGCCAAGGGTTTGTGCTACGGCGCAGGCAAGCCGCTCGTGGCTGTGAGCAGCCTGCAATCGTTGGCCATGCTTGCCGTGGCGGGCGGTAGCGTGCTGCCCTCTGACCTGCTTTGCCCCCTGCTCGACGCGCGGCGCATGGAGGTGTACACCGCGCTGTACGACGCCCGCGGGCTGCCCCAAACCGACGTAACGGCGCAGGTTGTGGACGAGCGCACGCTCGCCGATAGGCTCGATGCGCAGCGCATTTTGTTTTTCGGTAGCGGTGCCGAAAAGTGCCGCGACGTCATCCGCCATCCCAACGCGATGTTCCTCCACGTGCCCACCTCAGCCCGCGGTATGGTTGGCCTCGCGCAGCAGCGGTATGCGCAAAAACTGCTCGAAGATGTTGCCTATTTTGAGCCGTTTTACCTCAAGGATTTTGTGGCGGGGGTGAGTGTGAAAAAGATGTTGTGATGTGCGATGTGTGATGTGCGACAATGCCAGCGTCTATGTGCGATGGGCGACTATGCAATGTGTGATGTGCGACAATGCGATGTGCGATGTGCGACAATGCCAGCGTCTATGTGCGATGTTGCTGCAGGTACAACCTACCTCCGTGCGCCACGCCGAACGTTTAAATTTTGGTGCGGTTGTCCTGTCGTTCGGCTCGCAACAACGCGCAATTTTTTTTTTGATGTACGAAAACTTTTACCTACCTTTGCACCCAAATTATCGCCAACGCGCACCAACCAACACTTCAATTTTTTCGACTATGAAAAGCTTCAACATCGCAGGCCCCTGCAACCCTGCCAAGCACTACATGATTGATGCTGCCACTCGCCTGAAGGGGGTAGAGCAGCTGGTAGACATGGA
>JAITOI010000215.1 GCA_031289995.1 Prevotellaceae bacterium
CTTCGACGTCGAGGAAAAAAGGTTCGACATCGAAGAAAAAAGCCCCGACGTCGAAGAAAATAGCCTCGACGTCGAGGCAAAAAACTTCGACGTCGAGGCAGCTATCAGCGCAGCCAAAACCTCGCAGCATTCGCCGCGTCTGAGCTTCCCCCGATGAACACCAAAAACTCTCCAGCCTCGGCCACGTGCTGCAGCTCGGCGTTGTAGAATTTGAGCATGTCGGGCGTGATGGTGAACGTTACGGTTCGGCTTTCGCCGGGCTGCAGGCTGATTTTTTGGAAGCCTTTGAGCTCGCGCACGGGGCGGGTGATGCTGCCCACGAGGTCGCGAAGGTAGAGCTGCACCACCTCGTCGCCCGCCACTTTGCCGACGTTGGCGAGCGTTACGGAGGCCGTGATGGCGCTGCCTTCGGCGAGGGTGGTGTCGGAGAGCTGCACGGCGGAGTAGCGGAGCTGGGTGTAGCTAAGCCCGTGCCCAAAAGGGTAGAGCGGAGCGTTGCTCAGGTCGAGATATTTGGAGGTGTATTTTTCGTTCGGGTCGAAGGGGCGACCGGTGTTTTTGTGGTTGTAGTGGATGGGAATTTGCCCCAGCGCGCGCGGAAAAGTCATGGTGATTTTTCCCGACGGGTTGACGTTGCCGAACAGCACGTCAGCAATGGCCTCGCCCGCCATCGTTCCGGCAAACCAGGTTTCGAGAATCGCGTCCATGTTGGCGTCCTCCCACTCCAGGGCCAGCGGGCGGCCGTTCATCAGCACCAGCACGATGGGTTTTCCGGTGCTCTTCAGCGCCCGCAACAGCTCCTTCTGGTTTTCCGGCAGGCCAATGCTGCTGCGGCTTGCCGCCTCGCCGGACATGCCAAAGCTTTCGCCCAAAACGGCCACCACCACGTCGGCGCGGCGGGCGGTTTGCACCGCGATGTCAACGAGCTGCTGGGGCGATAAAATGTCGGTGGTGAGCTGCCCGTCGTGCGCGTTGAGGGCGCTGCGCAAGGCCGCGTCGTCAATGAGGTTGCAGCCTTTGGCGTAGAGAAATGGGTTGGTGCCGTGCCGGTTTTCGAGCGCTGCCCAGAGGCTGACGGCCTGCCGGTAGTCGCCCGCGCCGCTCCAGCTGCCGATGAGGTTGCGCTGGTCTTTCACGAGCGCACCAACGAATGCGATTTTTGGGGAGGCGTTGAGCGGCAAAATTTGGCGGTCGTTTTTGAGCAGCACCATGCTTTTTGCGGCAGCTTCGCGGCTCAGCGCGAGCTTGTCGGCGCTCATAAGCTGAGTGCTGGCGCGCTCTGCGCTCAGCCCGCGGTAGGGGTCGGCGAACAGGCCGAGCTTGTACTTGGCCTCCAGAATACGTCGGCAGGCGGCGTCAACAGTGGCTTCGCTCAGCTTGCCGGCGGCGACCAAAGCGGGCAGCTCGTCGATAAAATATTCGCTCACCATGTCCATGTCCACGCCTGCCTTCGCAGCGAGTTCGGCCACCTTGGACTTGCTGCCCACGCCGTGATTTTCCATCTCCAAAATGGCGGTGTAGTCCGTTACCACAAAGCCCTCGAAGCCCCATTGCTCGCGCAGCAAATCGGTGAGCAGCCAGCGGTTTCCGGAGGCGGGCATGCCGTCGATTTCGTTGAACGATGTCATCGCGGACGAGGCGCCGGCGAGCACGGCAGCGTGGTAGGGCGGCAGGTACTCGTTGAACATGCGCAGGCGGCTCATGTCGGTGGTGTTGTAGTCGCGTCCGGCTTCGGCTGCGCCGTAGAGGGCGAAGTGTTTGATGCACGAGAGCAGGGTGTTTTGCTTCGCCAAATCGCCCTGCTCGTAGCCTCTCACCATGGCCTGGGCAATGGCCGAGCCGAGGAAGGGGTCTTCGCCCGCGCCTTCGCTCACGCGGCCCCAGCGCGGGTCGCGGGCAATGTCCACCATGGGCGAGAACGTCCAGTGCAGCCCGTCGGCGGAGGCTTCGTCGGCAGCGGCGGCGGCGCAGCGCTGCACCAGCGCGGTGTCCCACGAGGCCGCCATGCCCAGCGGAATGGGGAAAATGGTGCGGTGCCCGTGGATGACATCGTAGCCGAAAATGAGAGGGATTTTCAGGCGCGATTTGGTGATGGCAATGTCCTGCAGCTGGCGCACGGCGTTTGGCGTAAAGGTGTTGAACACGCCGCCCACCAAGCCCTGCTCGATTTTTTGCTCCACGTTTTTGCTCAAAATCGGACCCGTAACATCGAAGCCCACGGAGGGTAAGTTGAGCTGGCCGATTTTTTCTTCGAGCGTCATTTGGCTCATCAGCTGGGTTACGAATTTGTCCATTTCCGCGTCGCGAGGCGGCAACGAGGAGCAGGACGCTACGCCAAGCGCAGCAAGGGATAGAAGAAGTTGGGAGGAGGTCATTTGAGATTTGAAGATTTGAAGATTTGAAGATTTGAAGATTTGAAGATTTGAAGATTTGAAGATTTTGTCTACTAATTACACGAACGGCGAAGCCCTCACCGAAGGTAATTAACACGAAGCAATGAAGATTTGAAGATTTGGAAATTCTCGCTGGGTGAGGTGCTCGTCGTCATTGCGAGGGCGAAGCCCGAAGCAATCCAGCAACAAGTTCTGGATTGCTTCACCCTTCGGGTTCGCAATGACGACGAGCGGGTGGGAAGAAGAAGATTTGAAGATTGTTTGCGTTGACTTTCGACTTTCATAGCCTCACTCCTTCATTGCTTACGTTGATGTAGAACGGGGTTTTGAATGGCGGATGGTGCCACTCTTCGTGGGTGTGAATGACCGGACTAATGAGCACGCCCAAGTCCAGCTCCAGCAGGTAAAGCGAGTCCATGATGGTCGTTTTTTCATCAAAGCGAAGGCTGGGTCGGTTGAGCAAAATCAGCAAATCAATATCGCTGTCGCTATGCGCATCGCCACGCGCCATGGAGCCGTAAAGAATGACCTCCGCATCGGGCGCTACGCTGTGCACCGTGCGCTTAATTTGTTGCCTGATTGCATCGCTGAGACTTGTGGTATCCATAGTTTTTTTTTCAAAAAAAATTTCGCAAAGGTAGCATTTTCTTCTGCAAAAATTCGACAACAAAAATTTTATTCGCTCACCGTAAACCCCAGCTTTGCCAGCCCATTTTTCACGTCCTCGTTTTGCATAAACAGGCTCCAAAGCAAGCCCGTTCGGTGGTTCTCAATCATCACTACGATGGGGCCTTGGTCGATGGCGAGGAAGTCGTTGGCGACCCAGCTTTGCGAGAGGTTGAAGGCATCGCGAAAGCCGTACTGCCGCCAGATTTTATCGCCCAGCGCGTAGTAAAATGTGCGCAGCGCAGCCATGCTTTGCTCGGGGGTGTAGGGGAACGACGCGAGGGCGGCGGTGGGCGCAATGGTGCCGTTGTCGTTGGCGGGCGAGGAGGCGGTGTAGCCCCCCTTGATGTCGCTCGCCGTAAGGCCCCAGCAGGTGTCGGCGTAGCCCTGGTGGTGCTTGGGGTTGGCGACGCAGTACTCGTAGTTGATGCGGGCGTGCGCCACCACCTGCTCGCCGTAGTCGGCGTACTGGTCGCGCAGCTTAAAGGGGTTCAAGCCCAAGAACGAGTAGTGCTCAAAAAACAGCGGGCCGCCGTAGGGTTCAATCTCCATCGGCAGCTTGATGCCGTAGTAGGTTTTGCCGGTGGCAATGGCGCCACTCTTTGCCCAGCCTTGCTCGTAGGCCTCGCGCGGGATGCTGTGCGTGGGCGATGCGGCTGCCAGCACGTACACGATGAGGCACTCGTTGTAGCCCTGAATGCGGTGGTTCATCACCCAGCCCTTGTCGGCGCTCCAGTGCCAGTAGAGCACGCTTTGCCCGTCGCGCTGGTACCAGTCCCACTCTACGTTTTCCCACAGCGTTTGGATTTTTGCGCAGAGCTCTTTTTCCTGCTGCGACGCGCCGTTTTTGAAGTACTCTTTTACCGCCAGCAAGCCCTGCACGAGGTAGGCGGTTTCGACCAGGTCGCCGCCGTTGTCGTTGGGGCTAAAGGCGACAACCTTGCCCGTTTCGCCGTTGAGCCAGTGCGGAAATGCGCCGTGAAATTTGTCGGTTTTTTCGGCCAAAAAATTCACTATGGTGGTGAGCCTATCCAAGCCTTCGCTGCGCGAGATGAAGCTCCGCTCAATGCCCACCAGGATGGTCATCAGGCCAAATCCGCTGCCGCCCGAAGTGACGGTATACGAGCTCGACCGCTCGCGCGACAGGCCGCTTGTGGGGTCGGCAAAGTCCCAAAAATATTTGAAGGTTTGCTGCTGCACGAGCGTGAGCAGCGAGTCGTCGCTCACGAAGGGGAACACGGGATACTGCGCTACCGGAGTGCTGTCGGTGGAGATGCTGTCGGTGGAGATGCTGTCGGCAGGGATGCTGTCGGTGGGCTTGCTGCTGCCGCGCCGCTCACCGCCATGGCAGGCCGCCAGCAGGCCGCAGAGAGCGATGAGGGGGAGAAATTTTGTTGTTATGCCAAACATTTTTTTTACTTATTTCAACAAGAATAAAATTCCGTTAGATGAATAATTCGTGGATATTAGGCGGAGCATTTTATTTAGAATGCCAAAGCTTTTGCTAACCAAACAGGGGCAGCCCCAAGGTGCGCCACCCCTGTTGGTGCAAGGCTTGGCTATTCCTCGATTTGGGATTGTTCGGCGGCGTAGAGTTCGGCAACTTCGGCGGCAGTAAGCCCCTTGTCGTAGAAGCGCAGCTCGTCGAGCTGGCCTTTGAACGAGGATGCCCAAGCGTCCTCGACAAGGTCGGTGCCCAAGGCCTTGTTGGCCCATGCGCCGATTGCCAGATGTTCGGGAGCGTTGAACTTCAAATCGCCCAGCGGCGCTGCATTCGAGTTGTCCGCTGATTCCTCCTGCCAGCGCTTGATGCCTTGATACTCGGTGCCATCAAAGGCGGTAATAAGCGTGCCGTTGACGTAGGCGTGAAACTCCGAAGCGACGTTGTCGTAGGTGCAAATGATGTGCACCCACTGGTTGTTCTGCACATTTTGAAACCAGCCACTGCCGCGCTGGCCTTTCCATGCGATGGCGTCGTCCTTCCAAAAATAGCAGTCCATTTCCGCAAAGTTTTTGTCCTTGTCGGTTTCGCTTTCCGGCCAGTTGCGGTGCTGCAAGAAGAACAGGTTACCCCAAATCCAGTCGCCTTTTCCGTCCACCTGAAACAGCATTTGCTCTGGCGCGTCGGTGGTCGCGGTGGTGTTGGGCACCATTTTTGCCCACAGCGAAATGCTAAACGCTTTCAACGTTTTGATTTTGCTGCTTGCAGGCAGGTCATAGAGCAGATACCCGGCCTCCGCTCCTTTGTAGGACTTGCCGCACTGCCCTGCGGGATAGGTAATCCCTGTACCGGTGCTGCTCGGCGTGAGGTTGCCCACCACATCCTTGCCATCGCCCTCAAACGGGAAATACGCAATCAAATTTGCGCTTGCAATGGTCGAGGGGTCAACCTTGCTACCATCGGTGTTGCCACCATCATTGTCGTCGCCACACGACGTTGTCGCTGTTGCCATTCCGGCAACGGCTACTGCTGTGAGTAGCCAAAAACTAACTTTTTTCATTACGATAAAAATTTAGTGGTTTATAAAATTGAAAATACCCATAAAGGTCAACGTTAGTAGAGCGGATTTTGCTCCAGATTTGAGTTCAGCTGCCGCTGGTTGCTGGGGATGGGAAACACGCGGTGCTTGGCGTAGCTGAAGCCGGTGCCGGCAAAGGCGGCGGTTGCGGCGGCTTCGCCCTGGCGGATGAGGTCGAAGTAGCGGTCTTGCTCCAGCGCAAGCTCGGCGCGGCGTTCGTCCAAAATATTTTCGGTGGTGGTGGCCACGTCCGCCAACCCCACGCGGCTGCGCACCTGGTGCAGGGCCTCGTCGGCAGTGCCTGCGCCAGCGTAGGGCGTTGCGCCGCGAGCAAGGGCTTCGGCGTACATCAGCAGCACGTCGGCGTAGCGCAGCACGCGCACGTTGTAGTCGAATCCGTAGCCGTTGTAGCTCCACTTATTTTCGCTGGGAGGGCTAAACACCTTGCCGTTGTAGTAGGGCGGATTGCCTTCGATGGCAAGGATTGGCGAGCCTTCGTAGGTGGTTCCGGCCGGCATCAGCAGCACCTCCGCGCGCTGCGTATCGCCTCGCAGGGCAAGGAAATCGCGCAGCTTTTGCGAGGGCACGCAGAAGCCCCAGCCCTGCATGTTGGTGGGCTTGTTGCCGCGCGGCCCTTGGTAGAAGGCGTATTCGAGGTAGGTGGCTTCGCCGGTGGTGCGCCCCAGCGTGGAGCTTTGGATTTCGAGCAGGCTTTCGCTGCCGTTTTCGCCCTGCGAGCGGAACACGTCGCGGTAGCTGCTCATCAGGCTGTATCGCCTGCTGGCAATGACTTTGCCCGCGCAGGTGGCCACCGAATCCCAGCGGTGCGGAAAGTCGGCATCGGGCTGGTGCAGGTGCACCTTGGCTTTGAGCGCCAGCGCGGAGTAGCGCGATAGGCGCCCCGCCCACTCCTTGCCGTAGCTTTCGGGCAGCACGCTGATGGCCGAGTCGAGGTCGCGCTCGATGAGCTCGTACACCTGCTTCACGCTGGCCTGCGGCAGGGAGCTCAGCTCGTCGGAGCTGTACACGCGGTCGGCCAGGTAAACCCGCCCAAAGGCGCGTGCCAGCATGAAGTAGGCGTAGGCGCGGATGACCCTGGCCTCGGCCCGGCATTCGCGCGCGTACTGCTTGTTTTCGGCGTTCAGCAAGGCCTCCTCAAACTTGGGCATTTCGCCCACGGCAAAGTTGGCGGCGCTCACCGCGTCGTAGCACCCCACCCAAAAATCGTTGAGCAGGGTGTTGGTGGGCGTTACGGCAAAATTGTCCACGTCCGCCATGGGCGGGTTGTCGGAGGCGGTGCTGCCCTTGTCGGCATCGTCGCCCACGATTTCGAACATGCCGATGTACGAAAAGCCGTGCATGTTGTTGCTGCGCAGGCTGGCGTAGGCGGCGCTCACCGGCAGAAAAATGTTTTCGGACTTGGTGTAGTCGGTGCCCTGCACGTCAGTGGTGGCCTCGGGACGTGCGTCCAAAAAGTCCTCGCAGCCGCATAGCGTGAGCGCGAAAATCAGAATGTATGGAATTTTTTTCATCGTTTTACTTGCATCAAATTATGTCTAATTTAAACGAACGTTTAATTTCGACATCAATGGAAGAAGTAAAAACAACAATGCCACAAGCTTTTACTTGTGGCACAAACGGTAAAAAAAGTGACTAAAAAAAACGTTCGTTTAATTTCGACAGGGGAGGTCAAAAATTAATCTTCAGCCCTACAGAATAAACAGCTGCCGAGGGGTACACGTTGTTGTAGTCCACGCCCATCGAAATGGGGTCGGAGTTGGAGGCAAAAATATCTTTTGTGGTGTTCACCGCCGGAATGCCGCCCACTTCGGGCGAGAAGCCGTTGTAGCCAAACAGCGTGAGCGGGCGCAACGCCGAGATGTACACCCGCACTTGCGGAGCTACACGTTTCGTGCCGATTTTGAAGGTGTAGCCCAGCTGCACATTTTGGATGCGAAAGTACGAGCCGTCTTCCACAAAAAACGAGTTGGTGATTTGCGTCAGCCCGCTGTTGTAGGCGGCTGGCGAGGGGTAGGTGGTCGAGCCGTTGTCCCTGCTCCAGGCATTTTCGTAGAAGTCGAGGTCGTAGTTGCCATCGGAATACACGTCGCGGTTCATCCGCTTTGCGTTGAGAATTTTGTTGCCCAGCTGCCCTTGTAGCGCGATGCTCACGTCCACGTTAGCGTAGCTCAGGCCGAAGTCGATGCCGCCCATGAGCCAAGGAATGGCGCTGCCCAGGTACTTCTTGTCCTCGTCGTTGAGGGTGCCATCGCCGTTGTCCCAGTACTTGAAAAATCCTGCGCCGGGCGAGCCTTGCTCCCGCGCCGACTGGTACACGCCCACCACCTCGTAGCCGTAGAACGAGCCGATGGGATGCCCCACGGCGGTGCGCGTGGCAAATCCGCCGCGCACCGAGGCGCCCGGAATGTAGTCGCGGCCGTTGAGCGCCAGCACCTCGTTGTGCACGGTGGAGGCGTTGAGGCCAACGTTGTACGCGAGCTTGCCCCGCTTGTCGGCCCAGCCCAGCGTAAGCTCCACGCCGCTGTTGAGCACCTTGCCGTTGTTGGCCAGCAGCTCCACTACGCCGCCGCCCGACGAGATGGGCGCGTTGAACACCACGTTGTCCGTAACGCGGTAGTAAAAATCGGCCTCCACGCTCAGCCGTTGCTGCATAAAAGCCGCGTCAACGCCCACGTTCCACTCGCTCACCACCTCCCAGCGCAGGCTGTTTTTGGCTACCGTTTGTGCCCCCACGCCGTCCACCAGCGCATCGTTGAAAACGGCGGACGAGGCCATGGTGCGGGTGCCGGTGATGACCGTCGAGTTGGCGGGTACGTTGTCGTTGCCCAGCATTCCCCAGCTGGCGCGAAGCTTGAGGTAATTCAGCTTGCTGTTGCTGCGCAAAAAATCTTCCTCCGTCAGCACCCAGCCTAAGCCCACCGAGGGGAAGTAGCCCCATTTTTCCTGATATTTCGAGCTGGCATCGGCGCGAAAAGTGAGCGAGGCGAGGTACCTACTCGAAAAGCTGTAGGTGGCTCTGGCAAAGGCCGACAGGCCGTTGTAGGCGTGGGCGTCGTCGTCCGTTTCGCGGTCGCGCTGCGAGCCTGTTTTGAGGTAGATGCTTTGCTCGTCCACGCCTGGCACGTCCACGGCAGAGCCCCACAGGTTGTCCCGTCGCTCCATCCGCGTCGACTGCCCCAGCAGCACGGTGTAGCTGTGCCCGCCTTGGCTGTCGGTGTAGGTGAGCAGGTTGTCGATGATTTGCATGGTCTTATTTTCGAAGGTTTCGCGCAGCCGCGATTGCTTAATTCCCTGCGACCCGCCCACATAGTTTTCCGGCTCGTACTCCTTGCGCCGAAACGAGGTGTAGTCTTGGTTGTACGAGGTTTTGAAGGTCAGCTTTTGGTCAATGATGTGGAGCTCGGCGAAGGCCGAAAACAGCCACTTTTTGCCCCACTCGCGGTTGGTTTTGTAGCTGGCCATCGCCACAGGATTGGAGTACGAAGAGGCGCCGGAGTAGCCATCGTAGAGCTGCAGCGCGTCGTATTTTATGGGGTAGGCATCGGTGTTGTTTTCGTTGAAAACGTTGTACAGCGGGGGGTTCACGAAGGCCTGCAGGAATGCCTCGTCGCGCGCAATGCGGCGGTCGTAGTCCGAAACAATAGTGGTGGCGCCGATTTTGAGCCACGACGTAACTTTTTGCTCGAAGCGTCCGCGCAGGTTGTATCGCTGGTAACCGTTGTCGGTATTCATAATGCCGTCTTGCGAAAGGTAGCTCAAGCCCACCGAATAGTTCGTGCCACCCTCGCTAAGCCCCGACACGTCAAGGCTGTGGTTGTGCATAGTGGCGGGGCGAAGCAGCTCGCTGTACCAGTCGGTGTTGCCCGGATACCTATCCGCGCTGCGCGGAAAGCCCGTCACGCCATCGTTTGCGCGGTTGAGCAGCTCCAGGTATTGCTCCTTGTTGGCCAGCGGCATCACGTTCACCGGCAGCTGCACGCCCAGGTATCCGTCGTAGCTCACGCTGGGCTTGCCGCTGCTGCCCTTGCGCGTGGTGATGAGCACCACGCCGTTGGCCGCCCGCACGCCGTAGATGGCCGAGGCCGAAGCGTCCTTGAGCACGTTCATCGTTTCGATGTCGTTGGCGCTCAAAAAGTCAATGTTCTCCACAAACGTGCCATCCACGATGTACAAGGGTTTGGCGTAGTCGCCAATGGAGCCAGTGCCGCGAATTTTGACGGTGGCGCTTGACCCCGGCGCTCCGCTGTTGACCACCTGCACGCCCGCCACCTTGCCCTGCAAGGCTTGCGCGGCGTTGCTGGTCGCCATTTTGCTGAGGTCTGCGCCCTTCACCACAGCAATTGGCGCGGTGAGGTCTTTCACCTTTTGCGAGCCGTAGCCCACCACCACAACCTCGTCGAGCTGTAGGTTATCGGGCTGAAGCACAACGTCTATACGGCTGCGTCCACCGACGGTTTCCTCGTGCGTGGCGAGGCCAAGAAACGAAAAAATCAGCCTGCCATCGGACGGAACGTTGAGCGTGTAGTCGCCCGCAACCCCAGTAAATACGCCGGTTGTAGAGCCTTTGAGGGCGACGCTTGCGCCCGCCACAGGTCGGCCGTCGCCGTCGAGCACCGTGCCCGAAACGCTTGCTGAGCCTTGTCCCAGCGCGGCTGTAGCGCATCCAAGCAGCGCTGCCAGCAAGATGATATGTAGCTTTCCAAAATTCATAATTCGGATATTTTCGGTAAAAATCGGCTGCAAAAGTAATACCTGTTTTCCAATTTGGTACTCTTTTGGGCCGCAAATCGTTACGTCATTTTTCAAAAACGGTACAATTTTACTACTTCATTTGAGGTTTTTACAGCCGCTATTTTGCTGAAAATGAGGACAGATGGAAAATATATTGCTACATCATCGTTT
>JAITOI010000220.1 GCA_031289995.1 Prevotellaceae bacterium
TCCATGTAGAACGCCACGCGCTCGGACTTGCTGAGGTTGCAGGTGAGCAGGGCGGCCATGTACTCGGCGGGGTAGTGCGCCTTGAGGTAGGCCGTTTGGTAGGCCACCCACGAGTAGCAGGTGGCGTGCGATTTGTTGAAGGCGTACGAGGCGAATTTTTCCCAGTCGCTCCAGATTTTTTGCACCACTTTTTCGTCGTGCCCCTTCGCCTTGCATCCCGCCAGGAACTTGGGCTTGAGCGCGTCAATCTTCTCGCGAATTTTTTTGCCCATAGCCTTGCGCAGCTCGTCGCTTTCGCCCCGCGAAAAGTCGGCCAGCAGGCGCGACAGCAGCATGACCTGCTCTTGGTAAACGGTGATGCCGTAGGTGTCCTGGAGGTACTGCTCCATCACGGGGATGTCGTACTCGATTTGTTGGCGGCCGTGCTTGCGCTCAATGAAGTCCGGAATGTTGTCCATGGGGCCTGGCCGGTAGAGCGCGTTCATCGCAATCAGGTCCTCGAAAACCGTGGGCTTGAGGGTGCGTAAGTACTTGCGCATACCCTCGCTTTCGAACTGAAAAGTGCCTACCGAATCGCCGCGGCTAAAGAGCTCGTAAGTGTCGCGGTCGTCGATGGGGATGGCCTCAATGTCCACGTCCTCGCCCTTGCCCTGCTTGATGTTGTTCACGGTTTCCTTGAGGATGGAGAGCGTGGTGAGGCCCAGAAAGTCCATCTTGATTAGCCCCACATCTTCCACCTTGGTGCCCTCATACTGCGTTACGGCAATGCGCCGGTTCTCCTTGGTGTCGTTGTCTTTGTCCACCACGGTAGCTATGGGCGTATAGTTGGTGAGGTCGTCCGCGCCAATGATGACGCCACATGCGTGCACGCCGATGTTGCGCACTGTCCCCTCGAGCATCTGCGCGTAGCGAAAAATTTCCTTGGTGAGCGGGTCGCTGGCGGCCTCCTTCATGTCGCGCATCACCTCCACGCCCTTCTGCAGCACCATCCCTTTTTTCTCCCAATCGGCGTACTCGCTGTACGCGTCGCGCAGGTGCTCCACCAGCTTGGCGAGCCTGGTGCTTTCGGAGAGCGGCACCTGCTGAACCCGCGCCACGTCTTTGATGGCGGACTTTGCGGCCATCGTGCCGAAGGTTACGATGTGCGCCACCTTGTCGACGCCGTACATCTCGGTAACGTACTGCAAGGCCTTAGCTCGCCCCTCGTCGTCGAAGTCGATGTCGATGTCGGGCATGGAGATGCGGTCGGGGTTGAGGAAGCGCTCGAACAGCAGGTCGTACTTGAGCGGGTCAATTTCGGTTATGCGCAGGCAGTAGGCCACCACCGAGCCTGCCGCCGAGCCTCGCCCAGGCCCCACCCACACGCCCATGTCGCGGGCGGCTGCAATGAAATCTTGGACGATGAGAAAGTAGCCCGGAAACTTCATGTTGATGATGGTGTCGAGCTCAAAATCGATGCGCTCTTTGACCTCGGGCAGCAAGTCGGGGTAGCGCCCTTTGGCGCCCGGCACTGCGCCTTTTTTCGCGCCGTTGTACACGATGTGGCGCAGGTATTCGCCATCATCCGCGAAGCCCTCTGGCAGCGGAAATTTAGGCATTTGCGCCTGGTTGTTGATGCTGTAAAATTCCACCTTGTTGGCCACCTCGAGCGTGTTGCCGAGCGCGTCCAAGTGGTCGGCAAAAATCGCTCGCATTTCGTCCTCCGTTTTGAACCACTCCTGGCGCGTGTAGCGCATACGCCTGGCGTCGTTCACGTCGGCGTTGGTGCTTACGCACAGCAGGCGGTCGTGCGCCATCGCCTCGTCCTCGTTCACGAAGTGCACGTCGTTGGTGACGATGCACTTCACGCCCAACTTTTCGCCCAGCTCGAGCAGCTTTCCGTTCACCACCTGCTGGCGCGGATACACGTCCTGAGCCGCCGTGGGGTCGGTCGCCTTGTGGCGCTGCAGCTCGAGGTAGAAGTCGTCGCCAAACAAATTTTTAAACCACAAGATGCTCTTCTCCGCCGCCTCCATGTTGCCGTTTTGGATGTGCTCCGGCACCTCGCCGGCAAGGCAGGCGGTGGAGCAAATGATGCCCTCGTGGTACAACTCCAGCAGCTGATGGTCGATGCGCGGCTTGCCGTAGAAGCCCTCCAAAAAACCCTTGGACACGAGCTTCAGCAGGTTGTGGTAGCCGACCTTATTTTTGGCCAAAAGGATGAGGTGGTTGCCGCCAACGTCCTCGTGCCCCTTGCGGTCGAAGCGGCTGCCCTCGGCCACGTACACCTCGCAGCCAAGGATGGGCTTGAATCGCTGCGCCTCCAGTTCTGCCACCTGCGGCAGCAAATCCGCCGTGCTGTCGCCGTTTTTTTCGGCCTCGCCGATTTGCTTTTTCAGGGCTTTGATGGCGTCGTTGAGCTTGGCATTTTTCTTGCCCACGTAGTCGAAAAATTCCTTGATGCCGTACATGTTGCCGTGGTCAGTAACGGCCAGCGCGGGCATCCCGCAGGCCATGGCTTTGTCGACTAACCGCGGAATTTTTGAGGCACCGTCGAGGATGGAGTATTCGGTGTGGACGTGGAGGTGGATGAACATGGGGTTTGAAGATTTGAAGATTTGAGGGTTTGAAGATTTGAAGATTTGAAGCGTCGCATATCACATATCACATAGTCGCATATCGCTAACAGGGCGGCAAAGATAGCAATTTTCCGACACCGCAAAAAATGTGGGCGGGCGGGGCTAAGGCTTTTTTTGAGGTGCTAATCCAAGCGTTCTGCCGTGCGCACGGGTGTTGGTTGTGCCCCGTTGGTTCGACTTCGCTCACCAACCGCGCGTTGGGTTGGCGTCCGCAGGTCCCGCCGTGGAACCTGCGGAAATAAATGAGGTAATGAGGTTGGGAGACGCGGCACGCCACGTCTCTACTGAGGTTGTTTTGTTAGAAAAATTAGGTGGAAATGAGGTTCCGTGCCAAGTCCAATCCATTGCAAAACGGCTAAATCTTTTTTTTGAGGTGCTATTCACGACGGCGAT
>JAITOI010000237.1 GCA_031289995.1 Prevotellaceae bacterium
CTTGGCCGTCTGAACAGCGACTGTTGCTGGATTGCTTCACCCTTCGGGTTCGCAATGACGGCGAGCGGGAGACGCTGACGTCCACACGTTGCGCATCGCGCATCGCATCGCATCGCGCATCGCATCGTACATCGCGCATCACATCACGCACCACATCGCGCACCGCATCGCTCATCACTGCCATCCCGACGGAATTTGGCGCTGGCATTGTCGCACATCGCACGTCTCTCTTCTCACATCATCAAAAAAAATCCTATCTTTGCGCCACCAAAAAAAACGCCTCAACGACCCACAAAATATTGCGCCATGAAAAACCTTTTTGCAGTAGCAGCAGCGGCATCCCTATTGGCCTGCGGATGCGGCAGCCACCCGGAGCCTATCACCGCGCTGGCCTCGCCCGCGCACGTTGGCGAGGCCGATAGCGTGGTGCTGCTCGACGACTATTTTTTGCCCACCGCGCGCATCGACAGCGTCCACATCGACCGCTGCTCGTTCCACTTCGACAGGGCAAAGCGCAGCGTTACCATCCACCGCATGGACGACACGCAGCACCCGCTAAGGCTGATGGATGCTTGGGTTGAGGGCAAGCAGTACGCCATTTTGCTCAAGTCCCGAAACCTGTTTTCGTTCACCCTGGAGCTGCCCGACAAGGGCTACAAAAACGTGCAGGTGAAGGGCGAGTTCAACGGCTGGAACGTGTACGCAGGCCAGATGCAGCTCAGCAACGGGCGATGGTCGTTCCGCAGCTCAGCGTCGCGAGGCGAGTACCAGTACTGCCTCGTGGCCGACAGCAAGGAGATGCTCGACCCCAGCAATTCCGCCGTCGTGAGCAACAACATGGGCGGCTTCAACTCGCTGCTCGTGCTGGGCGCCACCACCATGCAGCCGCCCGTGCTGACCACCCAAAAGTCCGACGGCTACAGCGTTTCGTTCTCCGTGCAGAACGGCTTTCAGCAGCTCGTGGCGCTGTGGGAAAATCAGCGGCTGGAGCCGGAGGCGCAGGCCGCAACAGCGCTCGCCAGCAGCAGCCCTCTGCCGCAAGAGCTGGAGCTGACCATCCCCGCCGAGGCCAGCGACCGCCCCCGCTCCTACCTCCGCGTGTGGGCCAGCAACGAGGCCGGCATCTCCAACGACCTGCTCATCCCGCTGCACCACGGCAAGGTGCTCAGCCGACCGTCGCAGCTGACGCGCCACGACTGGCTGGCGCAAATCATCTACTCGCTCATGGTGGACAGATTTTGCGACGGCGACACCACCAACAACGCCCCGCTCAACAGCCCGGACGTGCTGCCACAGGTGGACTTCATGGGCGGCGACTTGGCGGGCATCACCCAAAAAATTGACGAGGGTTTTTTCGACTCGCTCGGCGTGAGCGCCATCTGGATTTCGCCCGTCATGCAAAACCCGCACACCGCATGGGGGCTGTGGCCCAACCCCACCACCAAGTTTTCGGGATACCACGGCTACTGGCCAACGTTGCTCCGCAAAATTGATGGCCGATTTGGTACCGACGCCCAGCTGCGCAAGCTCATCGCCGAAGCCCACCGCCGCAACATCAACGTGCTGCTCGACCACGTGGCGCACCACGTTCACATCGAGCACCCCCTCGTCAAAGCCCACCCCGACTGGCTTACGCCGCTCAACCTGCCCGACGGCTCGCTCAACACCGAGCGATGGGACGACCAGCGCCTCACCACCTGGTTCGACACCCACCTGCCCACGCTCGACCTCTCCGTGCACCGCGTGGCCGACGCCATCAGCGACAGCGCGATGTACTGGCTCAACACCTACCACATCGACGGTTTTCGGCACGACGCCAGCAAGCACGTTGACCTCCTCTTCTGGCGTATGCTGACGCAAAAAATCAAGACCCAAATCGACCGCAACATCTACCAAATTGGCGAAACCGTGGGCAGCCCCGAGGTTACGGCCAGCTACCTGGGCAGCGGGTTGCTCGACGCGCAGTTCGACTTCACGCTCTACGACGCTGCCTTCGCCGCCTTCGCCACCAACGGCAGCCTGCGGCAGCTGGCCAGCGTGCTGCGCCAAAGCCTCAGCCTCTACGGCTCGCACAACCTCATGGGCAACATCACCGGAAGCCACGACAAGGGGCGCTTCCTCTCCTACGCCGGCGGAGCGCTCAACCCCAACGAGGACAACAAAATCGCAGGCTGGACGCGCCGCGTGGAGGTGGGCGACAGCGCGGCCTACAGCAAGCTCGCGCTCATGCACGCCTTCATCTTTTCCATCCCCGGCCTGCCCTGCATCTACTACGGCGACGAGCTGGGCATGGCCGGTGGCGGCGACCCCGACAGCCGACGGATGATGCGCTTCGGCCACTACAACCGCCGCGAGCAGGCGCTCCTGCGCACCGTGAGCCGCCTCGCACATCTGCGCCGCGAGCTGCTGCCGCTCACCCACGGCGACACCCACCTGCTCTACGCCGACGACCACGCGCTCGCCCTCGCCCGCACCTACTTTGGGCAGGTGTCCGTAACGGTCATCAACAGCAGCGCAGCAAGACAAACCATCCGCTTCGTTATGCCCGAAGGCTACGGCCAAGCGCAGCTGAAGCCCAGCTTTGGCGCAGCAACAACAAGTCAGAGCGCAAGCCCCTCGATGGTGAGCGTAACGCTGGGGGCGTATGGGTTTGAGATGATGCACAATTAGTGAATAGTGAATAGTGAATAGTGAATAGTGAATAGTGAATAGTGAATAGTTTTTTAGTGAATAGTGAATAGTGAATAGTTACTGTGTCTTTTCGTTCCCGTTCAACGGTTTTGGGCCTTTTGCCTATACAAAACAGCCTATTTCGGAAATTTTTTGCCCAAGAATGTCGCCGAATTTGGCATTTCGGAAATTTTTTGCCCAAGAAAGTCGCCGGATTTGGCATTTCGGAAATTTTCTGCCCAAGAAAGTCACCGGATTTGGCATTTCGAGAATTTTTTGCCCGAGAAAGTCACCGGATTTGGCATTTCGGAACTTTTTTGCCCAAGAAAGTCACCGGATTTGGCATTTCGGAAATTTTTTGCCCAAGAAAGTCACCGGATTTGGCATTTCGAGAATTTTTTGCCCAAGAAAGTCACCGAATTTGGCATTTCGGAAATTTTTTGCCCAAAGAAACAGGCACCGGTCGTTGAGCGTAGTCGAAACGCAAGTGTCGTCCCTGCGGGACTTTGGGGAGGTGTTGTTCCGCTACCGTAGGCTAAAGCCTACGGTTAATAAAGTGCCGTCCCTGCGGGACTACCCTGGCGCTGTCTTAATCCTACAATCCTACATAGTGAATAGTGAATAGTGAATAGTGAATAGTGAATAGTGGGCCTACAATCCTACAATCGTACAAATCCTAATTCAGACAGTAAGGTGTTGTCCCTGCGTGACTTTAAGCTATCCAAGCGAAAAACATAACCATATAATTATGAGTTTTAAGTATAACATTAAGTATTCGTATAACATTTTTTTCAACTTCAAACAAACAATGAAAACAGCCATACAAATCGTTTTTACTACGCTTGCCCTGTTGCT
>JAITOI010000246.1 GCA_031289995.1 Prevotellaceae bacterium
AAAAGTTCCGGTCGGCTTCAGCACGCGCAATAATTCTTGTGAAATCGGTAAAAACCAATCAACATATTTTTCAGGACTTACACCTCCGTATGTATTTTTCCGTTGGTCGGCATACGGCGGCGAAGTGAAAATCAAATCCACAGTATTATTAGGAATTTCTTTAAGAATTTCCCTACAATCACCTAAATGTAATTTAGCTATTGCACTCATAACTACCTCATCTTATCCACATCCATAAAGTCCTGGTCGCCATAGTCGAGGTTTTCGCCTGCCATGCCCCAAATAAACACGTAGTTGCTGGTGGCGGCGGCGGAATGGATTGACCATTCGGGCGAGATGACTGCATCTTCGTTGCCCATCCAGATGTGGCGGGTTTCGGTGGGCTCGCCCATGAAATGGCATATAGCTTGTCCCTTCGGCACCTCAAAGTAAAAGTAAGCCTCCATGCGGCGCGAGTGCGTGTGCGCAGGCATGGTGTTCCACACGCTGCCGGGCGCCAATTCTGTCATCCCCATTTGCAGCTGACAGGTGGGCAGCACCTGATTTACGATGAGCTTGTTGATGGTGCGATGGTTGCAGGTTTCGAGCGCGCCCATCTCCACCACCACCACATCTTTGTCGTTCTTGGTGATGTGGCGGTCGGGGTAGCTGTGGTGGGCTACCGCCGAGTTGAAGTAAAAGTGCGCAGGTTGGGCGGGGTCGCTGCTGGCAAACGTTACCTGACGGTCGCCGCAGCCAAGGTAGAGCGCCTCCTTGTACTGCATGGCAAAGGCCTTGCCGTCCACCGTTACCGTGCCCGCGCCGCCCACGTTGATGATGCCCAGCTCGCGGCGGTGCAAAAAGTAGTCGGCCTTAATGGGGTCGATGGTTTCCAGCGCCAGCGGCTTGGTGGCGGGCACCGCACCGCCCACAATCAGGCGGTCGTACATGGTGTACACCATGTTCACCTCGTCGGGCTTCATCAAGCCCGTAATCAGAAAATTTTCACGCAGCTTTTGCGTGTCGAATTGCTTCACGTCGTTGGGGTGCGAAGCGTACCTTAGCTCGTAGTGGGTCATTTTTTTTAGGAGTTTTGAAAGCTATTTTTCATTCTGGAAATTCTCAATTGTTGAAAATTCTGATGCGGACAACACCGTTTGCTCCCTATCGGGGCCGACGGAAATCAGCTTTATTGGCACGCCTGTTTCCTTTTCGATGAACGCAACGTAGTCGCGCAATTCCTGCGGCAGTTCGTGCTCGTTGCGGCAGGCGGCAATGCTGGTTTTCCAGCCCTTAAATTCCTTGTAGATGGGCGTTATTGGCGCGTTCACATCGTAGGGGTAGCGGTCGGTTTCGTGGCCGTCGATGCTGTAGCCGACGGCGACTTTGATGGCGTCGAACGAGTCGAGCACGTCGGGCTTCATCATCAGCAGCTGGGTGGCGCCGTTGAGCATAATGGAGTAGCGGAGCGCCACGAGGTCGAGCCATCCGCAGCGGCGCGGACGGCCTGTGGTAGCGCCGAACTCGTGCCCTTGCTGTCGCAGCTGTTCGCCCACCTCGTCGTGCAGCTCGGTGGGGAAGGGGCCGCTGCCCACGCGGGTGCAGTAGGCCTTAAAAATGCCGAACACCTGCCCAATTTTGTCGGGCGAAATGCCAAGCCCCGTGCAGGCTCCGGCGCAAATGGTGTTGGACGAAGTAACGAAGGGATAGGAGCCGAAATCCACGTCGAGCATAGCGCCCTGAGCACCCTCTGCAAGGATGCTGCCGCCCCAGCTCAGCTGCTCGTTGAGGTCGTACTCGCTGTCGATGATGGTTACTTCGCTCCGCAATTTTTCGATGCTGTCGAGCCAGCGAATGTCCTCGCCGGTGTAGTCAAATTCGAGGTTCAGCGGGCGCAGCGCCGTGTAGTGTTTTTGCTGCAAGGCGTAGTACTTTTCCTTGAAGGTGGGCAGCAGAATTTCTCCTGCACGCAGGCCGTTGCGGCCGGTTTTGTCGGTGTAGGTGGGGCCAATGCCCTTGAGGGTTGAGCCGATTTTGGCCTCACCCTTTTCGAGCTCCAGAGCGGCATCCATTGCGCGATGCGTGGGCAGGATGAGGTGAGCTTTTTTCGACAGGAGCAGCCTACCTTTGATGTCCACTCCGGCCTCGTGCAGCTCGGCAATTTCGCCCATCAGCACAATGGGGTCAACCACCACGCCGTTGCCGATAATGTTGATGACGCCCTCGCGAAAGATGCCCGACGGGACGGTGTGCAGCACAAATTTTTTGCCCTCAAACTCCAGCGTGTGGCCGGCGTTGGGACCACCCTGAAAGCGCGCCACCACAGGGTACATCGGGGTTAGCACGTCCACTATTTTTCCTTTGCCCTCGTCGCCCCACTGGAGGCCGAGCACTACGTCTACCTTGTTCATTTGGAATAAAAAAGTTCGTTTTTACGGTTCAAAAAAAGCAGCCAAAGGTATGCTTTTTTCGCGAATGTTGTTCTGCTGTTGGCAACACATCTACTTTTTGAGCAGCAGCACTCCTCCTGCTCTACCGCCATTGGCCACGCGCAGCACGAGGATAGCGTTGGGCAAGCCGACCAAGCTGAGGGATACGGTGGCGTTGCCGTAAGCCGTGCGGCGCAAAAGCAGGCGGCCTTGCAGGTCGTAAATTTGCAGCTGCACTTCGCCGCTCACGTCGTCGGGCAAGGCGACGTAGACCACGTCGGCAGCGGGGTTCGGGTAGATGCGCAGGCCAGCCAATGCCGGCGCGGGCTGAGCACCAATGCCGGTGTAGCCTGCGGGTATCCATTCGTGGGCACCGATGTCCACCGTTTTGTCGTAGATGCGGGGCTTACCGGCCACATCAACGTTGCAGTCCTGCGGAACGGATGCGTTGGAACCCTTGTTGTAGCACGGGTTGGAGGTGGCTGGGAAAGTCCACAGCGCGTCGCGCGCGTCGCTCAGCGAGGTGTTGCCAACGGTGTTGCTGGGGTTGATAAAGGCGGGCGAGGTGGTGGCGTTATCGTTGTTGCCCGTGCTCAGCCTGATGTTGCCTTCGCCGGCAATGGTGTCGGCTGCGGTGGCGCCGTCGACGGCGCAGTAGGTAACCTTTCCGTCGGCGAGGTAGATGGTCGAGTTGTTGCCCCATACGGTGGAGTTGGCGAGCGCTGCTCCGTTGGTGAGGTAGGCACCGCCGCCGTACTGCGAGGCCTTGTTTCGCGCCAGCGTGCAGTTGACGGCCACGACGCTTCTCGAGCCGTAGAAGCCGCCGCCGTTAGCCGCCTCGTTGTTGGTCACCACGCAGCTGGCCACCGTTCCCGCCTTGTCGAGCACCAGCCCGCCGCCGTTGCCCACGGCGCGGTTGTTGTAGAGGCGGCAGGCGTAGATTTTGCTTGCGCCGCTTTCGTTGTAAATGCCGCCGCCATCGGCATCGGCAATGTTGCCCACAAAGGTGCATCGCTGCACGCTGTTGCCGCCGTACAAGCCGCCCCCCTGCTGGGCTGCGTGGTTGTTGGCAAAGGTGGAGTTCGATATGGTGCCAAGTATGCTGCTGATGGCCGTTGCGCCTCCTCCATGCTGAGCTTGGTTGGCAGTAAGGGTGCAGGAGTCGATGGTAGCGAGGCTGCTGTAGGCAAAGCCTCCGCCGTCGCGCTGGGCAAGGTTTTCGGTAAACGTACAGCCCACGATTTTGCCGTTGAGGTCAATGTAGATGCCGCCGCCGTCAACGCCGGCCTCGTTCCTGTAGAAGGTGCAAGCCCACACCTCGCCGTAGTTCTCCATGTTGATGCCGCCGCCACGTCCATACAAGGATTTGTTTTGGCTGAAGATGGAGCTGCTCACCGTGCCGCCGTTGAGGTAGATGCCGCCGCCATGCCCGTCGGCCTGGTTGCTGGCAATGGTGCAGCTGTCCATCAGCGCCCCATCCTCGCACCAGATGCCGCCACCGCTGTACTTGGAGTAGTTGTTCAGCACATTGCAGCTGCGAATAGCTGCTCCGCCGTTCAGGTAGAAGCCGCCGCCGTTACCATCGGTCGCGCGGTTGTTGGCCACCGTGCAGCTGCGCCACAGGTCGGCGTAGTTGCTGTACACGCCGCCACCGTTGCCAAATGTGCGGGCGGGGCTGCCGTCGCCGGATGCGTTGTTGCCGGTTATATTCACGCTGTCGGCAACGGTTCCGAGCGTGCTGTACACGCCGCCGCCGTCGTAGGTGGCGGTGTTGTTGGCGATGGTGCCACCCGTAATTTTTCCGCCGTGGCTGTAGATGCCACCACCAAATTCGTCGGCCGTATTGTTGGCCACGTAGCAGCCTTGCAGCGTGCCGCCGTACTCGCAGAGCACACCTCCACCCGACCTGCGGCTGTGGTTGCTCACAATGTTGCAGCGCCTCAGCACGCCATTTTCTTGGAGGCATACGCCGCCACCTTTGTTGCGGTTGTTGCCGCCGGAGATGCTGAATCCATCCCATACGGTGGGGACGTCAAACGCTGCGAGCTGCAGCAGCACGGCCGTGGAGTCGCCACCGCTCAGCAGGAGGACGCTCACGAGAGCGGGGTTGAGCATTTGCGAGCCGCCCAGCACCGTTGTGGGGCGCGCGGCGAGGCTTGTTTCGGTGCCCGTAAAGCCGCCGTACACGCTCACGCCACCCCGCATCAGCAGCGGCACGGAGTCGACGTATAGGCCGCAGGCCATCCAGATTTGGTCGCCCGATGTAGCCCTTAGCAGAGCGGCTGCAGGCGAAGCTAAAGCGTCGTTCCACGAGGCGCCCGTGGCGGCGTTGTTGCCGCTGGGCTTCACGCGGTACGTGGCGGCAAAACTCGCCTGACACAAGGCGCAGCAAAGCGAGAGCGTAAGAAAATTTAGTTTTGACATATCGTATATGATGTCTTGTAGGACAAAAAAAATGCGCGGCAAAGGTAGCATTAATTGCGTAAACCACAAAAATTATCTACTTTTGCGAGCCTTTTTCGGCATTTTTTTATGAAGCATTTCGTTCTGATACTCGCGCTGCTGCTGTACGCAGGCGCGACGGCTCACGCTCAATCGCCCGTCATTACTCGTTCCACCGAGATTGTTGCCGACGATAACGGCAGGCGTTTCTACGTGCACACCGTGCGGCAGGGCGAAACGCTCTACTCGCTTTGCCTTGCCTACGGCGTTGAGCAGCCCCTGCTGATGCGCCTCAACCCCGCGCTGTACTCCGGCTTAAAGGCCGGACAGAAGCTCACCATTCCCGTTGCCGGCAACAGCGAAGCCAAGCCTGCCCCCGCGTCCAACCCTGCCGAAGCGCTCAGCGTTGAGCACGTGGTGAAGCGGCGCGAAACGCTCTTCTCCATCTCCAACCTCTACGACGTGAGCATTGCCAGCATTAGGCAGCGCAACCCCCAAGTATTTGCCGACGGCAGCGACAAGCTAAAGCGAGGCCAAACGCTCTACATCCCCATCGGGCTGTCGGGCGCAAAGCCGGACGCAGACAAGGCTGCCGCGCAGCTTGCCGGCGATGGCCACAAGCCCCCCTTCGACGAGTGTGACGGCGCAACCTACACGCTGCCCATCAACGTGGCGCTGCTGCTGCCCTTCGACGCGGGCAACTTCGACGAGCGCGATTCGTACAGCTCGTTCCGCTTTGTGGAGGTGTACGAGGGCGCGTTGATAGCCCTCGAATCGCTGCGCCTGCAAGGGGTTTCGGTCAACCTGACGGTGATAGATTCGCGTAGCGCAACGCCCGAAACGACCATGCTCAACCCCGCGCTATCCAACGCCGACATTATCGTTGGGCCGGTTTACCAGGAGTCATTCAAGCCCATTGCCGAGTTTGCCAAGTCGCGCAACATCCGCATCGTGTCGCTGCTAACGCCGATAGACACTGCGCTGAACGCATACGCCAACGTGTTTCAGGTGCCCACCGGATTTGACGAGCAGCTGAACCAAAGCATGGCGCATAGCCACCTCGACCCCGCGCAGAGCAACGTGGTGCTGGTGTGGGAGCGCGACAACGAGGCCAGCAAAGCCTTGCGCAACAAGTACCGCAGCCACCTCCCGCCGTACGATAGCACCTTCTACCGCAACCTCACCATGTCGCGCGACTCGAACACCATGGAGCGGCTGCACTCCGACTACCTCTTCCGCGAGCACAAGCCCACAGTCAAAAACTTGGCCTACAAGGTGGGCTTTCAGCCGCGCGAAAACCAGGGCACGCTGCTCAAAATTTTTCA
>JAITOI010000008.1 GCA_031289995.1 Prevotellaceae bacterium
TACCCCTACGCGCTGCTGGCGCAGGAAAAGCTGGCCGAAATGGATGCCGCCTTCGTAAAAATTACCGGCAAGCGCGAGCAAAAAGAGTACATCAAGCGTATGGAAAAAGAGCTATTTCGCGAGTTCGAGGCGCCGCTGCGCAAGCTCACCGTTTCGCAGGGGCGGATGCTGATAAAGCTTTTGGACAGGCAGACAGGCCGCACCGGATACCAGATTGTGAAGGAGCTTAAGGGCGGATTTTCGGCCTTCTTTTGGCAGTCAATAGCGGTGCTTTTCAGCTCCAGCCTCAAGGCCGAATACGAGGCTGAGGGCCAAGACCAGATGCTCGAACAGCTGGTGATTTTGTACGAAAACGGACAGCTCTATTAGTGCAGCGGCAGCAGGCAATAGCAGCAAATTTTAAAATTTTAAATATGAATACGAAAAAAAATATTGCTCTCGTTTTTGGCGGCGACTCGTCGGAAGCTGAGGTGTCGGAGCGCAGCGCGGCCAACGTGCTGGACTGGATTGACGCCGCCCGCTACACGCCCTACATGGTGCGCATGGTGCGCGGCGACTGGCAGGTGCAGCGTCCCGATAGGCGTAGCAGCGTGCCGGTGCTCAAGAGCGATTTTAGCGCAGAGCTCGATGGGCAAAAGGTTAGCTTCGACGTGGCGCTCATCGTCATCCACGGTGCGCCGGGCGAAAATGGCGTGCTGCAGGCCTACTTCGACGTTTTGGGCGTGCCCTACACCACGTGCAGCGCGTTCGTGTCGGCGCTTACGTTCAACAAGTTTGCCTGCAAGGCCTACATTGCCCACACGGGCGTTGCGATGGCGAAGTCGCAGCTCGTTCGTCGCGACGAGGCCATCAACCCTCACGCGCTGGCTCAGCAGCTGGGCTTGCCGCTGTTTGTCAAACCCAACAACGGCGGCAGCAGCTTTGGCATCACCAAGGTGAAGCACGCTGCCGATCTGCAGGCCGCGCTGGATAAGGCTTTGGCCGACGATGGTGAGGCGCTGGTGGAGGAGTTCATTGGCGGCGTGGAGGTAACCTGTGGCGCGATGTCGCTCAACGGCATAGAAACGGTGCTGCCGGTAACCGAGGTGGTGAGCCAAAACGAGTTTTTCGACTACGGCGCAAAGTACGAGGGGATGTCCGACGAAATCACGCCAGCCCGCATTGGCGCAGAGGCTACAGCCCTTGTGCAGCGCACCACGCAGCTGCTCTACCGCCGGCTGGGATGCAGCGGCATTGTGCGCATCGACTACATTTTGCGCCACGGAACGCCCTACTTTTTGGAGATAAATACCGTGCCCGGTATGACCGCCGCCAGCTTCATTCCGCAGCAAATTATCGCCGCGAAAATGGAGATGACCGACACCATCAGCCTCCTCATCGAAGATGCCTGCAACCGGCATAAACATTAGCCTTGCAGTCGCAAATCTCATAGTCGCAAATCGCACATCGCAAATGATGACCTTGGACGAAATACAGAGCGTGGTGAAGCACGAGCTGCAAGAGTTTGAGCCTTACTTCAGGCGATACTTGCAGTCGCCGGTGCCCATGTTGGCTGCCATTGCCGACCACACGTATCGCACCCGCGGCAAGCAGCTGAGGCCGCTGCTGGTGCTGCTTTCGGCCAAGCTCAACGGCGAGGTGGGGCAAAGCGCCTACGTGGGCGCTGCCATGATGGAGCTGCTGCACACCGCCACACTGATGCACGATGACGTGGTGGACGAGGCCGACAGCCGCCGCGGACGCTTATCTGTCAACGCCCTGTTCGACTCAAAAACGGCTGTCCTTGCGGGCGATTTTTTGCTGTCGCGAGGCGCCCTCGTAGCGCTCGATTACCAGAACACCGACTTCCTCAACATCGCCGTGAGCGCCATTCGCCACATGAGCGAGGGCGAGCTGCTGCAAATGGACAAGGCGCGTCGCCTCGACCGTTCGGAGGAGCTGTACTTCGACATCATCCGCAAAAAAACTGCCCTGCTCCTCCAAAGCTGCACGATGATTGGCGCGCATTCGGTGGGCGCTGCGCCCCAACAGGTGCAGGCAATGGGCGACTACGGCGAGCGCCTCGGCATGGCTTTTCAGCTGCGCGATGACGTGCTCGACTTTCACAGCAGCGGCCTCACCGGCAAGGCTTGCGGCAACGATATTCGCGAAAAAAAAATCACGCTGCCCCTCATCTACGCCCTGCAGCAGGTGGGCGAAGCCGAACAGGGGCGCGTGGTGGCGCTGGTGGCCAACGCCGAGGGCAGCAGCAGCAAGGTGAAGCAGGTGGTGCAGTTTGTGCAGGAGCACGGCGGCTTAGCCTACGCCGACAACGTAACTCGCCGCTACTGTCGCCACGCGATGCAGGCGCTTGACCCCTATCCCGAATCGCCTGCGAAGCAAGCTCTGTGCGGCTTGGCGGAGTACGTTGCAGAGCGGAAAAAATAGATATGCGATATGCGATTATGCGATATGCGACGCAGCCATCTTCGATATGCGATGTGCGACGCAGCCATCTTCAAATCTTCAGCTTCGTGTTAATTCGTGTAATTCGTGGACAAGAATCTTCAAATCTTCAAATCTTCAAATCTTCAAAATCTTCAAATTCTGAAATCAAATGAGCTTTATGGAAATCTATGACGCTAACGTCAATGCCGCTGAGGTGGCGAAAACATTGGCCTCCGTGAAGGAGGAGGCGAAGCAAAATTGCAACGAGGAGGTGTACAAAAGATGCCTCGCCAGCGTGGACTACACCACGCTGAACGCCACCGATACGCTGGCGCGAGGCCAAAAGTTTGCCGAAACGGTCAACAATTTTTCGGCGCACTACCCCGGCATTCCCAACGTGGCCGCCATCTGCGTGTACCCCTCGTTGGTCAATACGGTGCGCAGAACTCTCACCGCCTGCGGCGTGAAGGTGGCCGCTGTGGGCGCAGGTTTTCCTGCCTCGCAAACCTACCTCGACGTGAAGTTCACCGAGTGCTCGCTGGCCGTTGACCACGGCGCAGATGAGGTGGACATTGTGATTTCGCTGTGCCACTTTTTGGACGAAGACTACGACACCGCGTTTGCCGAAATCGTGCAAATCAAGGAGGGGATGGGCGAGGCGCACCTCAAGGTGATTCTCGAAACCGGTGCGCTCACGCTGACGCAAATTCGCAGCGCCAGCTTTTTGAGCATGGACGCGGGTGCGGACTTCATCAAAACATCCACCGGCAAGATTGAGCCGGCAGCCACTCCCGAAGCGGCCATCGTGATGTGCACCGCCATCAAAGACTTCTTCGCCAAAACCGGCCTCCGCATTGGCTTCAAGCCCGCCGGTGGAATTTCTACAGCCGACGATGCCGTGCTCTACTACACCATCGTGCAGCACATTTTGGGCAGCGAATGGCTCAAGCCGCAGCTCTTCCGCATTGGCGCCAGCCGCCTTGCCAACGCGCTGCTGAGCGGCATCACGGGCAAGAACGAAAGCTGGTTTTAGCGCCAGCAAATGCAGCAAAAAATGGGGATAAATTTCAAACGCATTGCCGTCAAGATTGGCAGCAACGTGCTCACCAAAAGCGACGGCTCGCTTGACTTCACGCAAATGTCGGCGCTGGTTGACCAAGTCGCAGAGCTGCACCGGCAGGGCGTGGAGGTCATCCTCATCAGCTCGGGGGCAGTGGCGGCAGGCCGCTCGCACGCGCTGGCGGGCAAGCTGGACGCGGTGTCCGAGCGGCAGCTCTTTTCCGCCATCGGGCAGGTGAAGCTCATCAACCGATACTACATGCTGTTTCGCGACTACGGCATCACCTGCGGGCAGGTGCTCACCACCAAGGAGAGCCTCTGCACGCGACAACACTACCTCAACCAGCGTAGCTGTATGCAGGTGATGCTGGCGCACGGCGTGATTCCCATCGTCAACGAAAACGACACCATCGCTGTTACCGAGCTGATGTTTACCGACAACGATGAGCTCTCAGGCCTTGTTGCCACTATGATGAGCGCCGAGGCGCTGTTCATCCTCACCAACGTGGACGGCATCTACAACGGCCATCCGGCAGCGCCGAACGCAGAGCTGATTCGCGAGGTGAGGGTGGGCGAGCGCGACCTCTCGGCGTGCATGGCTGACGCGAAATCGTCGTTCGGACGAGGCGGGATGCAGACCAAGATGGGCATTGCCGGCAAGGTGGCTGACGAGGGCGTGGAGGTGGTCATCGCCAACGGTCGCCGAGCCGACATCATCTGCGAGCTGTGGCGCAGCCGGACGGCCACACCCTGCACGCGATTTGTGCCTGCGCAGGCGGCAGCGTCGAGCGTCAAAAAGTGGCTGGCGCACAGCGAAGGCTTTGCCAAGGGGGAGCTGCACATCAACGCAAACGCCCGCCAGGCCTTGCTTGGCGAGGCGGCTACATCGCTGCTGCCGGTGGGGGTTACGGCAGTTTGCGGCGACTTCGAGAAGGGCGATATCGTGAAAATTTTTGATGAGCGCGGCACACAAATCGCCATCGGAAAAACTCAGTATGGTAGCGATGATGCTCGACGTTTGGTTGGCGAAAGGGGGAAAAAACCGGTGGTGCATTATGACTATCTGTGCTTGAAAATTTAAAATTTAAAATTTAAAATTCAGTGCTGGGTGTCGCACATCTTAAATCTTAAATCTTAAATCTTAAATTTTAAACCCGCAATCTTAAATCTTAAATCTTAAATTTCAAATCTTAAATCTTAAATCTCAAATGTTCACATCCGTTCGCTCTGCATCCCGCGCTGTTGCTTGTCTTAACGATAACGAGCGGAACCAAATTTTGCTCGCTCTCGCTGATGAG
>JAITOI010000046.1 GCA_031289995.1 Prevotellaceae bacterium
AAACGATTTTATCTTTTTTCCCCAACAACAAAGTCCTTTTGATAAGAGACAATTTGCTCATTACTTCCCCTCCTCTCCCTTCTTCAAATCCAACCTCAACCTAACCCGCAAGCTCCCCCCAAGCTTCCCCTGCGTAGCAAAGGTTAATACCCCACCCGACGCGAGGCTTACCCCCTCCGCCATCTCAATGGCTTCGGCAACGGGCAGCAGGGCAGGGTCAAGTCTTAGCCTTACCGCCTCGGAGCTGCGCGTAGGGTCGCTCAGCGCAAGCTCAAGGCTGCCGTCGCCGTTCTGCTTGGCCAGCACGCAGGCAGGCCTATCTACCGTATAGGCGTCCACCCTGCCCGCACTCCAAAAGTTGATGGCGGTAAGGCCCAAAGTCTTCTCACGAACGGCGTGGGCAATGCTGTCCTGTTGCAAGATTTCTATGTCGGGATGCCGGCTGTAGGTATCGGTTTGTTCCGGCGTAACGTCGGGCAAAAGCACGTAGGCGTACTGCTGGTTGGCGGGTGCGCTGCCGTGGGAAATCCAAAAAGTGGCAAAGGCGTTTTGCCGAAGGGTCGTGTCCGAGTACTTGGCGTAAGGGTTAACGTCTGACCAGCGGCCCGTGCGGGTTTCGCGCAAGCCTTGCAGCCGTGTGGGATGCGGAAAGTAGTAGCCTACCCCCGTCGGCGGCTGCCGATGCGGGACAAGGCCTATGTTTTGCTCCACAAACAGCCAGCTCACGTTGCGGTGCTCCCCGTTAGCGTGGTCGCCCTCCGCCGTGAGCCGCTGCTCCACGCCGTTGACCAGAATGGCGTTCGACTTGTCGGCCTTCAACCGGCGGTTATCGACCACCGTTTCGACCGGCGCAGAGCCTTCCGTCAGCCTAACGTCCGAGCCTAAAGCAACGACCTCATTGTCGAACATAAACCACGACTTTCGGGCGTTCAGCCTGCGCGTGGCCGATGCGCCCAGCCCCGTAAGCATCATGCCCGCAGCCCCGTATTCGCCGAGGTCAGCGCCGCCAACCCAGGCGTTCGGGTTGTGGGTACCGTAGCTGTCTTTGCTGCTTCGCGCCGCGCGGGTTACGGTGGTGCCGGGCAGCCGCTGGTGGTCGACCGTTGCCCAGAAGTGCTCCGCCCACTCGTCCCTATCGTCGGTGTAAAGGTAGGTCATCCCGTCGCCGATGTGCCACAGCCGCAGGCCTTCGTCGTTGGTTCCCTCCGTGTTCTTTATGCGGGGCGACGTCATGGCTATGCCGTAGGCAAAATGAGGCCGACGGTGCACCACGCGGTCGATGGCCGCAAAGGTTTTGTGGGCAACCAGCGGGCCGCGCGGCGCAATGCTGCTGTCCCGCAACAGAGCTAATGCCGTAGCCATCACGCCCGGCGTCAGGTAGTACTCCAAGAAGCCTCCGTCAATCGGGTCAGAGCAGAGCTGCCGGAGCACCACCGAGTCCTGCAAAGCCTCCTTGAGCATGACTTCGGCCCTCGCCTTTTGCGCCGCAGGAAGCACGTCGAGCAGCAGGGCAAAAGCGCGGAGAGCCTGCCGACCCGGAATGTGGTCTTGGTTCGCCACGCGCGAAATCTCCCGCTCGCGCACCATATCCATAAACCGCCCACCGTACAGTAGCGGTTCGTAGGCAGCAAAAAGCATGTCGTAGAAGTTGTGCTCAATCCCGTCGGCGTAAGCAATTGCCCAGGGCGAGCCGTTCAACACGTGCATCAGCTGGGCGATGGTAACGAGTAGCGCCTTGCCGTAACCGCCGGTGTAGGCGTAGTTGCCGTGCTGCACAAACGAGCCGTCGGCGTAGTATCCGTCGCCCGCAGTAACGTAGGGGAAGATGCTTTTCAGGCCGTCCTTGGCCTTGGTTAGAAGCGCGGCATCGCCCTTGAGCGCACCGGCTTGCGCAACGATACCAGCAATCCAGGTGCGGTTGGCGCCGGTGTTGTCCACCACCGTATTGTTCGATAGGATGGGCGCAACGTAGGAGGCAATTTGTTCCGGCGTAAGCTCGTCCGAAAGCATCACCAGCAAATCGCCGTAGCGCAGGGGCGTTCCGATGCGCCAGTCGTACCAGTTTCCGTAGGCGCCGCCGTTGGCCGCCGTGCCTCTGCCGGAGGTTGTTTGCGCCAGCGAGTAGTGCTTCTCGAGCATCATGTCGAGCGCCGCCTTGAGCTCGCTAAAGACTTCGGGCCGTTGGTAAAAGTCCGTGCCCTGTATTTTGTAGGCGAGGGTCAGCGAGCGCAGGCGGTCGTAGGTCATGGAGATTTGGCTCGAGCCAATATTCGTGCGCGAGGTTATCGGAAAATCCGCAAACAGGCAGCTGCGATTGTCCTCGCCCGACGCCGGTTTTTTTATCAGCGCCTCCCAGATTTTGCTTGCCTTGGTGTTCACATCGGCGGCGTAGGATTTGACCAAGGGTGAGGTCTGGTCGAGGGTGCCGCCGGTGAGCATTTCCCGCCACTGCAGGCGCAGCGCCGCCATATCATCTGCCGGCTGTGCGCACAGCGTCAGGCCCCATGTCGCGGCCGCTAAAAGCAGGCCGATGCGCAGCGTATAAACCTTGTGTAGCATAGCATTTGTTTGTTTTAGAATATTGCTTTTACCCTCTCCTCCATTCAACAATTGTGGCCCCGAAAAACAGCTGCAAAGGTAGACATTTTTTTTACAGAATTTGCAGAATGTTCAGAATTTACATGTAGGAAAAACAAAAAGGCGCAAGCAAAAAATTTGCTCACGCCCCGTTCGGCTACACAGGACCAAGGTTATGCCCAAGCCTTACTCCCAAGCCGAATTTTGAAATTTGTTTTTCGTTCGGAGGCCTGCGTTTTTACTTCTTATCGCCGTAAATATAAACGTAAACATTTACTCCGGGGGAAATTTCTCCCTCCAGCGTAAGCTGAAGGCGAATGCCGGTTTCATCTCGTTCGTAGAGTTGTGATTGGTAGCGCAAGGTGAACACGCCCGAATCATCCAATTCGTTCTTTTCGTTGTGCGCTCCGACGAAAGAAAGGTCGCTTCCACCAATGGATATGAACTGTTCGAGTACCTTAAAGAAGTAGCCCTCGGCGTAGTAGATGTCGCCATTTTCGGCAGGCGTTTTGCTGCCTTGGGTCATCCATTTCAGCGAGGTAAGCTGCAGGTCTTCGATGACCACCTTGCCTGCATCCGTATTAAGGGAGGCGTTAGCCTTTAGCCCTGCGCCGTCTTGGGAGAGCGTTACGGTAGTTTCGCCCTCAAAGAAAACAATGCTGCTGTTGTCGGCAGAGTAGGCGCGAATGTCCACCTCGTACGCGCCCACAAATTGGTTGACATCGCTGCTGCCATTGTCATCATCGTTGCAAGCGCTGATGGCCATGCTTGCGATGGCTGCCATTGCTACAATGGCAAAAGTCTTTTTCATTTTCATAACAATTTTTGTTTTTTGTGTTAATGGTTGAAAATTAAATCGGGCGCAAAAGTAGGGAAAAAGTTTTAGATGTGCAACAATCGCGTAAAACTTTCAACAAATCAGCTCCTTTTTCGATACCCTCGTTTCTCCGCAAAGTCGCCGCTGGAGCGGCTTGGGCGGCCTGGGCGACGTCCGCCACCACCGCCGCCTTCACTGCGCCCCTGCTTCGAGATTTCGGCGAGGGGTTTGTCGTCGCGACCGCGCAGGGCGTTGAGCGAGCGCAGGGCTTCTTCGGCATCCTCGAAGGGCACGGTGGCAAACGAAAAAGCGTCCATCACCTTCACGTCGTCAATTTTGCTGTCGGTGAGCTTGGTGTGCTGTTTGAGGAAGTCTACGAGGCCTCGCGGGGTCATGTCGTCGA
This sequence comes from Prevotellaceae bacterium, assembly GCA_031289995.1. Next base: position 3,798 of record JAITOI010000046.1, read on the forward strand.
GCTTGCCGAGGGCGATGAAGAGGCGCGCGGTGCCTCGCTTGTCGATGGAGAAGCTGCGGATTTCGGCGTAGTTTTTCACGTCGAGCTCGGTCTTGAAGGCAAGGCGGATGAGGGCTGCCAGCGCGGTGGCGTCGCCGTACTCGGTGATGATTTCTTGCGCCAGCGGGAGGTAGTCGTTGAAGGTGCCGAGCTCGATGATTTCGGATAGCGAGTCCTTGATGCGGTTCTGCTTCACGGCCACCACGTCGGCAGCTTTGGGCAGCACCTGCTTGCGGATTTGCGTTTTGATGACGCGCTGCATTTGCATCAGCTGGCGGTACTCGTTGGACGAAATAAAGGTGATGGCGGTGCCCTCTTTTCCGGCGCGTCCGGTGCGGCCAATGCGGTGCACGTAGGCGTCGAAGTCCTGCGGCAGCGAGTAGTTGATGACGTGGGTGAGGTCGATGATGTCGATGCCTCGGGCGGCGACGTCGGTGGCGACAAGGATGTTGATGAGCTTGTTGCGGAAGCGCCACAGGATTTTTTCGCGGGCCATTTGGGTGAGGTCGCCGTGCAAGCCGTCGGCCTCGTAGCCGCGCTCGAGGAGCTTGCTCACGACCTCGTCGGTGGCGACCTTGGTGCGGCAAAAGACGAGGCCGTAGAACTCCGGTTCCACGTCGATAATTCGCGTCAGCGCGTCGAAGCGGTCGGCCTGGCTGACCTCGAAGTAGATTTGGTCGGTGAGGTCGGTGGTAAGCTGGTCTTCGACTTTGATGTGCTCGATGTCGCGCATGTATTTTTTGGCGAGGCGGGCAATGCGGTCGGGCATGGTGGCCGAAAAGAGCATGACGCGGCGCTCGTCGGGCGTGTGCTTAAAGATTTCTTCGATGTCCTCGATGAAGCCCATGTTGAGCATTTCGTCGGCCTCGTCGAGGATGAACCAGCGGATGGCACCCAGGTTGAGAGTGCCGCGCGAGATGTGGTCGATGATGCGTCCGGGCGTGCCCACCACGATGTCCACGCCGCGCTTGAGGCGCCTCAGCTGCTCGCTGATGCTGGCGCCGCCGTAGATGGTGGCGACGCTGAGCGTGCGCGTTCCCTTGAACGAGATGATTTCGTCGCTCACCTGCAGCGCAAGCTCGCGCGTGGGCGCCAGCACTAAGGCCTGCACGCTGCCGTTGGGCGTGAGCTGGTCGATGATGGGCAGGCCAAAGGCAGCCGTTTTTCCGGTGCCTGTTTGCGCCTGCGCGATGATGTCTTTGTTGGTGTTGAGCAGCACCGGAATGGCGGCTCGCTGGATGGGCGTGGGCGTTTCGAAACCCTTGGCGCGCACGGCTGCCAGCGTGGCTTCGCTTAGCCCGAGGTCGTTGAAGTCAAAGCCCGATTCGGCCTGAAAATTTTCCATAAAATTTGGTGTGTTTGCAAGCCTGTTTTAGAGCGGACTTGGCGGGTAAATTGTTTGTTTTTTGCGGCGCAAAGGTACGAAAACTTTTGGGATTTGAAGTTTTTGATGGATAAATTTTTTTTGGTTCGACTTCGCTCACCAACCGCGCTCACCAACTGCACTCACCAACCGCGCTCACCAACCGCGCTCACCAACCGCGCTCACCAACCGCGCTCACCAACTGCGCTCACCAACCGCGCGTTGGATGGGCGTCTACAGGTCTCGCCGTCATTGCGGGCTTGACCCGCAATCTCCATGCTTGCCTGCATTCCTCCACCATGCCATCCTTGCGACGGGATGCGGAGTAGGTCAGCAAAGAGATTGCGGGTCAAGCCCGCAATGACGACGAGCGGGTACTGCCACTATTCACTATTCACTATTCACTATTCACTAAAAAAATCCCACTCTCCCCATACCAAGCCAGCTGCCGGTACCCCTCATTCATCAGCGCGTTATCCGGCAGCGGAATGTAGCAGCTGATGCCGCAGCTGCGGGTAATGGCCAGCTCGCTCAGGAAGTACGGCGTGAAGTCGTGGTACACGACCAGCTTGGCCAGCTGCTGCCGCAGGGGCGCAAGGGCGGCTTGGTCGACCATGAGCTGCTCCAAGAAATCCTGCAAGTCGTAGAACGCTGCCTGCGCCTGCAGGCGGTACTGCTGAATGCTGCTTTTGTCCACCGCCTCCACCGCTATCGCCCCGCGCAGCAGCTCGCGCAGCAGGGCGGCCA
>JAITOI010000168.1 GCA_031289995.1 Prevotellaceae bacterium
ATGAACACCAGCGTGGCTTTTTCGCCGGACACGCGCAGCGAAAAGCGACCATCGACGCCGGTCATCGCGCCAACGGTTGTCCCCTTCACGCCCACCGAAACGCCCGGCAGCGGCTCGCCCTGCGCGTCAATCACCTTGCCCGACACCGTTACCGCCTCGCCCGATTGCGCCTGAGCCGCCATACCCAGGCACAGCATAAGGACAGCCACCAGCATTAGTCTTGCCGGAGGTGTCATTGCGTTCCTTACCGATAGGGATTTGTAGAAATACCACATGTATTCGAACGTTACATAGTCATCAAAAATGCTTCTTTAAAGGAGAGCCAAAACCCAAGGCTTCGGCTCTCCAATCTTGCTATAGCTTCATGCCCTGCCTACTTCTTAATCTCTACCGTCTGCGGCTGAGGCTGCCTGTTTTTGAGCACCTCGTACGAGAGCGGAGCGGCGATGAACATCGAAGAGTAGGTGCCGAACATCACGCCCACCATCATCGCGAAAATGAAGCCCTGTATGGATTCGCCGCCGAAGAGGAATATCATCAGCAGCACGAGGAAGGTGGTCGTGGAGGTGTTGAACGTTCGCGCCATGCAGCTGTTGATGGCGTTGTTGATGTTGGCTCGCAAGTCCGCCTTGGGGTGCAGGTTCACGTTTTCGCGGATGCGGTCGAAGATGATCACCGTGTCGTTGATGGAGTAGCCAATGATGGTGAGCAGCGCGGCGATGAACGACTGGTCGATGTCCATCGTGAAGGGCACGATGCCCGACAGCGCGGAGAAGAGGAAGACTACGATGGCGGCATCGTGCACCTGCGATATGGCGGCGCCCATGCCCCACTGCCACTTGCGGAAGCGCAGGGCGATGTAGAGGAACATCGCTATCACGGCGAGGAGGAGGGCTATTATCGCGTCGCGCTTAATGTCGTCGGCCACGGTGGGCCCAACCTTTTCGGAGCTGATGATGCCGTTGGGATTTTCGAGCGTCGAGATGAACTCGGAGAACTGCAGCGGCTCGGCGTAGAGCGCGGCCAGCGCGTTGTAGAGCATCACCTCCACGAGGCTGTCGGCGGAGGTGGACTGGTCGGCAATCAGGTAGTCGGTGGTAATCTTGAGCTGGTTGCCGGCGGTGCCGTAGGTCTTCACCTCCACCGATGCGCCCTTGGTTGTTTCGATTTGGTCGCGCACCGCGGCACGCGCATCCTCCGACGAAATCTTTTGGTCGAAGCGCACCACGAAGTTCGTCCGCCGGCGAAGTCAACGCCGTAGCTCAGCCCGCGCACGCCCAGCGAAGCTATGCCCAGCACAACAATGACGCTGGAGATGACGTAGCCGTATTTGCGGAGGCCGATGAAGTCGATGTGCAGGTGCTGGAGAAAGTTGCGCGTCGCGCGGTTGTCGAACTTGATGTCCTTGTTGCGGTCGAGCATGGCGAGGAACACGAGGCGCGAGATGAAGATGGCGCTAAACATCGAGGTGAGGATGCCGATGATGAGCGTGGTGGCAAAGCCTTGCACCGGGCCGGAGCCGAACAGGAAAAGCATGATGCCGGTGATGATGGTGGTTACGTTGCCGTCGATGATGGCGCTGTACGCATTCTTGTATCCATCGGCCACGGCGAGGCGTAGCCCCTTGCCCGCTCGCATCTCCTCCTTGATGCGCTCGTAGATAATCACGTTCGCATCCACCGCCATACCCATCGTGAGCACGATGCCCGCAATGCCCGGCAGCGTAAGGACTGCGCGGAGCGACGCGAGCACGCCAAACAGCAGCAGCACGTTGCTAAGCAGCGCTACGTTGGCCACCCAGCCGCCGGTGTTGTAGAACAGAATCATGTAGATGAGCACCATCAAAAAGGCTATCACAAACGAGGACAGGCCTGCGTTGATGGACTCCTGACCCAGCGACGGACCAACCACCGCTTCCTGAATAATTTTGGCAGGCGTGGGCAGCTTGCCGGCCTCGAGCACGTTGGCCAAGTCGTCGGCCTCCTCCGAGCTGAAGTTGCCGGTGATGGACGAGTGCCCGCCCTTGATTTCGCTGTTGACGCGGGGGTACGAGTACACGTAGCCGTCGAGCACAATGGCAACGCACTTGCCGATGTTGTCGGCGGTGAGGCGTGCCCACACCTTTGCGCCCTCGCTGTTCATCGACATCGACACGTCGGCGAAAGCAGTTTGTCCGCTAAAGTTTTTCTGCGCCGAGGTGACCACGCCGCCGTCGAGCGGAGCTCTGCCGTCGCGCGTGTTGGCCTTGATTGCCACCAGCTCAAAGTAGGTGCCGCCCTTGTCGATGGCCTTGATAGACCACAGGAATCGCACGTCGCGCGGGAAGAGCGCGCGCACCTGCGCCAGCTCGAGCCAGCGGCGAATTTTGCTCGTGTCGCGGTAGTGCGCAATGCCAACGCGGGCGCCGGGAGCGGGCTGTCCGTTCTGCGCCAGCGAGGGCTGCAGGATGTGGAACAGCGGGTTGTTTTTCATGAAGTCTGCCGCCTCGTCAATCGTGGCGCCGCTCGAATCGGCGGTGATTTGCGACACGAGGTCGTTCAGGCTGCTGTCGGTTTTGGCCTCGCTGGCCTCGGCTTCAGCCTCGCTGTTGGGTTCGGTCGATGTTGCCGCAGCAAGCTTGGTGGTATCGCCCGAAGCCGCATGGACAGCGGTGTCGCCGCCTTGCGCGTCGAGGTAGTCTTTGATTTTTTTGTTGGACTCGTTGAGTGCGCTGAAGAGCTCGGTGTTCTCGTAGGTCTCCCAGAACTCGAGGTTGGCTGTGCCCTGCAGCAGCTTGCGCACGCGCTCTGGGTCTTTCACTCCGGGCAGCTCCACGAGGATGCGTCCGCTGTTGCCGAGCCGTTGCAGGTTGGGCTGCGTAACGCCGAAGCGGTCGATGCGGCTTCGCAGCACCCTAAACGAGTTGGCGACGGCGGCCTCCGTTTGGGTGCGGATGACCTTAATCACGTCGTCGTCGCTCGTGCTGGCGTTAATCTTTTCGCGCATTTCGTAGGTGCCGAAAATGCGGTTGAGCTTGTCGTTGGGCGCAATGTCCTTGAAGGCTGCGGCAAACTGCGCCACGAAGTCATCCGAGCCGGTGGCCATGCTCTGCTGCGCCAGTGCCAGCGCCTTGTTGAAGGTTTCGTCGGCGCTGTTGCCCGCCATGGCGCGAATGATGTCGGGCACCGAAATTTCGAGCATCACGTTCATGCCGCCCTTCAGGTCGAGGCCAAGGTTGATTTCCTTTTCCTTGCACTCCTTGTAGCTGTACTTGGCGAAGCCTAAGTTGTACACCACCTCGGCCGACATCGAGTCGAGGTAGGCCGCCTCTTTGGCGGTGCTGATGTTGCCCGCCGAGTCGATGGCGAACGCTTCTGCTTTCCTGCCCACGCGGTAGGTAACCAGCGTAAATGATAGCTCGAACAAGCAGACCAATCCGAGTACAATGGCCAAAAATCTAATAGCTCCTTTTCCTTGCATTTGTTTGTTTTTTTTATTGCAGTTACTACTTTTTTTTTGTTTTTAAAGACGTAATGAAGTGGCGCGAAGCCCTCCGTAAAAGGCCGCAAATGTACGGGTTTTTATTGACATAGCATAGCGCAACGAAAAAAAAATAGTAAAAAAATGCAAAAGGGCTTGCAAAATTAAAAAACATGCCGTACCTTTGCACCGCTTTTGAAAGTGCTATCGCGTCAAAAACAACCGCCTCAATAGCTCAGTTGGTTAGAGCACATGACTGTTAATCATGGGGTCCCAGGTTCAAGTCCTTGTTGAGGCGCAGCGATAGGAAACCAGCCACCTGCAAGGGATTTGCGAGTGGCTGGTTCTTTTTTTTTGCGTCGCTCAACGTTGCTCAACGCGGCTTTGCGCAGCATTTTTTCAGCATGTTTTTCAGCACAAATTCTTGCGGATTTTTCTTTCTCAGCTAAGCTTGGGTTGATGCTTCGCGCAGCCTCACGCGAGCTCTGCAATGCGAGGCGCCACGCGGGTTGCGTAGCTTGGGCGATGCAGGCGGCGGCGTAAATTTCGCAGCGCGCACCTGAGCCAAAATAGCAGCGAGGGCAGCAGCAGTGCGCCGCCGAAAATGATGGGGTAGCTTGCTGCGCCATTCGGCTGTGGCAGCGGCTAAATCTTTTTTTTTGAGGTGCTATTCCAATCGTCCTGCATGGCGCACGGGTGCAGGTCGTGCCCCGAATGAGGCCTGTGCTCCGTGCGCAAGACATACGCTTGTTTCCGCTAC
>JAITOI010000177.1 GCA_031289995.1 Prevotellaceae bacterium
TTCTTCAACAAAACAACCTCAAAATCGATGTGCGATTATGCGATTATGCGATATGCGACAATACCCTTATTGAGAATGTAAATGAGGTAATGAGGTTAAAAACCTGGGGTGCCTTCCCTGCTACTGAGGTTGTTTTGTTAGAAAAATGAGGTTGAAATGAGGTTCCGTGCCACTCTCTAACCCATTGTAAAACCTTAGTTTTCTAAGGATACCTTAGTAGCCAACAATGCGTGTGTGGTCTTGCGCACGGTGTAGGGACGCGATTAATCGCGTCCCTACACATTCGGGGCAGGCCTTTCACCCGTGCGCAATGCAGGACGATTGGAATAGCACCTCAAAAAAAGATTTAGCAAGCTCGATGTGGTGTTTGGTTGCGTCAATAAAATTTTTAAGCGGATAAAAAAACGAAGGCCTCTCCAAAGCAGGGTAACCACCTCAAAAAAATTTCAGCCACCGCCATCAGCCCGCTAAAAAATGTAGTTCAACCCCACATACATCCCCGTGTTGCCGTCGCGGTGGTCTAAGGCTTTGCCAAAGTCGGCGGAGATGATGAAGTTTTGGTTCATCACCACCTGCAAGCCAATGCCGACGCACACGTGCGGCGTTTCGGTCTCGCCGCTTACCAGCGTGGGAGCCGAGGCTGGCATTCGGTTTTGCATGTCGAGCAGGGCGCGCTCGCGGTAGGGCTGCACCACCATTCCCGCGTCCACAAAGGGGTTGGTGGCAAGGTACCAGTTTTGCTTGAAGAGGTTGAAGTGCGCAAAGCGCCAGCGCAGCTCAATGTTGGCAAGCGCTATGCCGTCGCCCACGATGCGGTTGCGCACCACGCCGCGCATGGTGCTGTTGCTGCCAAGGCCTTCGGACAAAGTTTTGCGCAGCATCAGCACGTAAAAATTTTGCTGCAAGTACCACGGCACATCGCCCCACAGCGTCCCCTGGTAGCCCACGCGGTAGGCCAGCGACAGCGTTTGCGGCAGCAGCGTGAAGTACTGCCGGTGCATGAGCGAAAGCTTGACGTGGCTTTGTCCGCGCCCCTCCACGTCGGGCGAAACGAGCAGCAGCAGCTCGGTGCAGAGGCCGCGCATGGGGTTGGCCTCCACGTCGCGCGTGTCGTACACGAGGCCGCCCTTGAGGTAGATGTGGTTTCCGCCTCGCGCCTCGCTGGGCCTGATGCCGCCGTAGGCCACCATGTACTCGTAGGCCGTAGTGTCGGGCTGCAGCTTGAGCTTGCTCTTGTTGATGGCGTCGATTTTGCAGGCGTACACATCCACGCCCGCCATCCAGCTCAAACCCTTGCCCAGCTTGCCTTGCAGGCTGCTGATGAGGCGAAACATGTTGCGGCTGTAGCTGTAAAATCCGTCGCCGTAGCGGTCGAGGTAGTCCGCATCGTACACCGATTGGTAGCCGTTAAAGCCGTGCAGCTTCATCATGTTGTCGGTGAGGTAGGCCAGGTCAACCGTAGTGCGCAGGCCGCTTAGCAGGTACTTCGAGTCGTAGTAGCTGCGAAAAACGGTGGTGCCTTTGGTGTACTGCGACACCTCGGCGTATATCGAGTGGCGGTACTGCGGATACGTGCTGCCGTCGCCGTAGTAGAAGAGGTTGACCAGGCCGCCGTACTGAAATCCGAGGTTGTTGTCGAACGACACGGCGGGCAGCACGCCAAAATTCCAGCCTGTTTTTACGCTGTCGCGATGCTCCGCTGCACGCAGCGCAAGGCTCGACAGGAGTACGATGGAGAGGCAAAGAGGAGTCCTCATGTGGGTAAAATTTTTGGCGACAAAGGTACGAAAGAGTTTTGTTTTTTGCGCACGCAAGTGCTGCCCAATACAAAAAAAACCGCTATCTTTGCGCCCAAATTTTATGCTACATTTTTCATTTTTATTTTCAGCGTGAGTACCGAATTTTTCATAGCCCGCCGCCTAATTTTTAGCGGCAACGAGGAGGCCCGTCTCCTGCGCCCCATCATGCGCATTTCGGTGGCCAGCGTGGCCATCAGCCTCGCGGTGATGCTGGTGGCAATGGCCGTGCTCACGGGCTTTAAGCAGCAAATCACGCACAAGGTAACCGGATTTTTGGCCCACGTGCAAATCACAAATTTCGAAGGCAACAACACCTACGAAACCAGCAACCCCATCAGCAGCCGCCTCGCGCTGGTGCCGCAGGTGGCCGCACTGCCCGAGGTGGAGCACGTGCAAACGTTTGCCCTCAAGCCCGGCATCATCAGCGCGAGCAGCGACATTCAGGGCGTGGTGCTGAAGGGCATTGACGCGAATTTCGATTGGTCATTTTTTGCCCAAAACATGGTGAGCGGCGCAGCCTTTACCGTGTCCGACAGCGGCCGCACCAACGACGTGGCCCTCTCGCAAGCGCTCGCAAACCTACTGCAGCTGCGGCTTGGCGACAGCTTCGACATGCTGTTTGTGCAGGAGCCGCCGCGGATGCGCCGCTTCCACATCGCGGCCATGTTCGACACCAAGTTTACCGAGTTCGACAAGCGCTTCGTGCTGTGCGATATTGGGCACGTGCAGCGGCTCAACGGCTGGCGCAACGACCATGTGAGCGGCCTCGAAATTTACGTCAAAAACTTCGACCACGTCGACGATGCGTTTGCCCGCATCGAAGAGCTGGCGGGCTACAAGCTGCAGCCCGACGGCACGCGGCTCTACGTGGAGAGCGTCAAAACCAGCTACGCGCAAATCTTCGACTGGCTTGCGCTGCAAGACCTCAACGCCTGGATAATTTTGGCGCTGATGCTGGTGGTGGCGGGCTTCAACATGGTGTCGAGCTTGCTCATCATGCTGCTGCAGCGCTCGCAGCTCATAGGCGTGCTCAAAGCCCTGGGGATGGGCAACGGCAGCCTGCAAAAAATTTTCATCTACCAGTCGGCGTTCGTTGCCCTGCGCGGCCTGCTGCTGGGCAACCTGCTGGGGCTTGGCCTCTGCTTTGCGCAGCTGCAGTGGGGCTTCATCCCGCTCAACCCCGACACGTACTACCTCACGCAAGTGCCCATCGACCTGCGCCTGTGGCACGTGCTGGCGCTCAACGTAGGCGCCATGACCGCCATTGTGGCAATGCTCGCTTTACCGTCAATGCTGGTAGCCCGCATTATGCCAAGCAAAACGCTAAGATTTTCATAGCCTTACGGCCTTTACAGTCTATTATTTTAAGCTAAAATCGGAACCATGGCGGCATTTTCTGTTGGATTACAAAAAAAAAGGCGTACCTTTGCACGTTTTATTTAGAACACTTTTGAGAAGAAATTGGGGCACAGCTATACCATAGCCTACGCAAGTTTGCCGCTGGGCAAGCACGAGTTTGACTTCAGGGTTGACCGTAATTTTTTCGCCCGATTTGAAGGCTCGGAGCTGAGCGAGGGCGAGGCCGAAGTGCACGTGGAGGCCGACAAGTTGAACGACTTTATGCGCCTTCAGGTGAGCATCGACGGGGAAATTCAGGTGGTGTGCGATAGGTGCTTGGACGAGTTTTTTATCCCCGTCGAATTTGACGGCGAGGCGATAGTAAACTTCGACAGCAGCCGGGCAGAAGCGGGCGAGGACGAGGATTTTTTGAGCGAGGAGGAGGAGGTGTTTAACATGCGCGCAGGCGACACGGAGCTTGACTTTGCGCAGTACATCTACGAGAGCATTTGCCTCAGCCTGCCGCTGCAACGCCTGCACCCCGACGACGAAAACGGCCACAGCACCTGCAACAAAGCTATGCTGGCTAAGCTGCGCGAGTACTCGCTTGGAGTAGTGAGTAGTGAATAGTGAATAGTGAATAGTGAATCTGAAATTTGAGACATTAAAAATTTAAAAATAAAAAAAAAGTTATGGCACATCCTAAATCAAAAATTTCGAAGCAGCGCCGCAACAAGCGCAGAACCCACTACGTGGCGGTAGCCCCCACGTTGAGCACATGCTCCAACTGCGGCACCGCCGTACTCTTTCACCGCGTATGCCCCGAATGTGGCTACTACCGCGGTCGTCTGGCAATCGAAAAGCAAGCTACGGCCTAATCGTTGCGAAGCTAAATCAAGCAGAGCAATGCGTGTAGGCAACGTTCAAGTATCAACTCAACTTGCAAAATGCGTATGAAAATCGGTGTAGATGTAATGGGCGGCGACTACGCTCCCCAACTCGTTGTAGAAGGCGTGATGCGGGCGCACGGTAAGCTGTCGGAAGGCAGCCGAATGGTGCTCTTTGGCGACAAAGCCAAAACGCTGGAGGTGCTGGCGCAGCATGGCTTCGACGCCTCCAAGGTGGACGTGGTGCACACCACGCAGACCATAGCCATGGGCGAGCATCCTGCCAAAGCCTTTCAGCAAAAGCTCGACTCGAGCATCGTGGCGGGCTTTCAGGCATTGGCCAAAAAAGAAGTTGACGGCTTTGCCAGCGCAGGCAGCACCGGCGCCATGCTGGTGGGCGCGGTTACCGTCATCAAGCCCATTGAAGGGCTGACGCGACCCTGCATACCCACCTTCGTGCCCCAGCTCAACGGCAGGCTGGCGCTGCTGGTAGACGCAGGCCTCAACGCCGACTGCAAGCCCGAAATGCTGGCGCAGTTTGGGATGCTCGGCTCCATCTACGCCAAGAGCGTGCTGCACGTGGACAACCCGCGCGTAGCCCTGCTCAGCAACGGCGAGGAGAGCGAAAAGGGCAACAAAATTACGCTCGAAGCGCACCAGCTGATGAAGCAGTCGAGCTCCATCAACTTTGTGGGCAACATCGAGGGCCACAAAATTTTTGCCGGCACCATTGCCGACGTGGTGGTGTGCGACGGCTTTGTGGGCAACATTGTCCTCAAGCAGGCCGAGGCCATCTACGCCATTGCCCAGCACGAAAAAATCAACTCGCCCTACTTCGACCGGTTCAACTACGAGCTCTACGGCGGTACGCCCGTGCTCGGCATCAACTCAACCGTCATCATCGGGCACGGGCACTCCAACGCAGAGGCCATCAAAACGATGATTCTGCTCACCGAAAGCGTCATCGAGGCGCAGCTGGCAGAAAAAGTGAAATCAGCACTTAACACCAATGTCTAAGATTACAGCATCCATCACAGGGATTGGCGGGTACGTGCCCGACTACGTTTTGACCAACGATGAGCTATGCCGCATGGTGGACACCACCGACGAGTGGATTTTGGAGCACACCGGTATTCGCGAGCGGCATATCCTCAAGGGTGAAGGCAATGGCATGTCGGAGCTTGCCGAGCGAGCCATACGGCAGCTGTTTGAGCGAACAGGCGTGTCGCCCGACGAGATTGACCTCGTCATTTGCCCCACCGTAACCGGCGACAAAATCTTTCCCTCCACCGCCTGCATTGTGTGCGACAAGCTGGGCATCCGCAACGCCATGGCCTTCGACATGGCCGCCGGCTGCTCCGGTTTTTTGTACGGCGTGAACGTTGCCCGCAACTTTGTGGAAAACGGCAGCTGCAAGAAAGCCATCGTGTGCGCGGGCGAAAAAATGTCGGCGCTGGTGGACTACACCGACCGCAAAACCTGCCCGCTGTTTGGCGACGGCTCGGCGGCGGTGCTCATCGAGCCGAACTACGAGGGCTACGGCTTTCGCGACATCGAGCTGCACGCCGACGGCATCGGACGGCAGTACCTCTACCAAAAGTCTGGCGGCTCGTGCTACCCGCCCTCCGAGGAAACGGTGCGCAACCGCGAGCACTTCATCTTTCAGGACGGCACTAACGTTTATAAGCACGCCGTAACGAACATGACAGCCGTTGCCCAGTCGGTGATGCAGCGCAACAAGCTCACCATGGACGACGTGACTTACTTCATCGCACATCAGGCCAACCTGCGCATCATCGAGTCGGTGCGCGACCGCCTCAAGGTGGACGCGAGCAAGGCGCTGGTCAACATCGACCGCTTTGGTAACACCTCCGCCGCCTCCGTGCCGCTGGTGCTGTGGGACTTTGAGAAGCGTTTTAAGAAGGGGGACAATATTATTATTGCGACCTTTGGGGCGGGGTTTACTTGGGGGTCGGCGTACTTGAAATGGGGGTATTGAAGATTTGAAGATTTGAAAATTTGAAGATTTGAAGATTTGAAAATTTGAAAATTTGAAGATTTTTGTCCACGAACGGCGAAGCCCTCACCGAAGGTAATTAACACGAAGCAGATGAAGAATTGAGAAATTTAATAACAGAAAACAATGCGATCTATTATCAAAATCATCGTTGCCGCAGCTGCTCTTTGCAGCTGTGCCAACCCAAACACAAAAAGTAAGATGGAAACAAAATCAGCAGACATGGAAAAAGATAAGCAGACGCTTATCGCCATAGTCAAAGAAATGACGGAGTCTATGACCGGCGCACAAAGCACCAAGCATTGGGCCGAAGATGTGCTGTGGTTCGACATTCCGGCTTTTGCCTCAAAAGGGATAGCGCCGGCGGTTCAAAAGTTCGATTTGGAATTTGGCAAGTTGGCTGCCTGCAAAATTGAAATTTTGGACATAGAAGTCACCGTGAATGGCAACATGGGCATAGCTTGCACGGTGCAAAGGTTTAGCACGGTCGGCAAAAACGGCGTTGCCAACCCGCCAAAGCTGGCCCGTCAAACCGACTGCTTCGAGAAAAGGAA